>DLUN01000157.1:0-5619 GCA_003444615.1 Syntrophomonas sp. | reverse complement strand
AGATATTGAAGTAGAACCAGAAAGAACGGCACCAACCAAATTCTGCCCTTATTGCGGTGAGACCATTCTGCTTCGGGCTATTAAATGTCGCTATTGCGGGAGTATGTTGCCGGATGCGCAGATGGCGGCCGGTCATTACCAGCTTGCTGCTCCCGGTCCTCCTCATCAGACAGGAAGCCACGTGCGGTGGTATCCAAAAGCATCCTCCTTTAACCGGTTGATAGCATCAATACTAGACGGCTTAATAATGTCTCTGGCTATCTGGCCAATATTCCTTGCTGAGGCTACCTATAGCGATTTCTTTTATTTCATAGCACTAATAACCTCTATTTGGGCTATATGGTATGCATTTACCAAGGATGGCAGAGAAAATGGCCAGAGTATCGGTAAAAAGGCTATGGGGCTGATGGTGGTTAATCTCAACACTAATTTACCCTGTACTAGAGGTAAGTCGGCCTTGAGAGCCTTGCTATGGATAATCCCATATATAGGAGGCCTGATCAGTTTAATCGACTGTATTATGGTCTTAGTTAGTGATGATGGCCGGAGAATTGGTGATTATCTGGCTAATACCCAAGTCATAGCAGTGTCCAGTTACCCTGGATTAAGAACCTAAAAGGAGGGATTATATGAGCGCGCGTTTACGTCGGCTGACGGCAGATTTTGAAAGGATTCAGAACGAGGCTGCCGGCCACAAATACATAAAAATTGAGCCGATAGGTCCTTATCCCCCGGAAAGATATTTGGTTACATACCTAGTGAAGGGACTAAAGTGGGATAAAAAGCTGAACCGCCCGGTAGCAATTAAAAAACACCAGGTAGAGATCTACCTTAGCGAATCGTATCCCAGAGAAAAGCCCCTATGCGAAATAAAAACAGAGATTTTCCATCCTAATTTTCGAAGCAAGGGTACGGTGTGTATTGGGGATCACTGGGCTGCAGGTGAAACCTTGTGGGATGTTATCGTGCAAATAGGCGAAATGATTCAGTACCAGAGTTATAACCCTAAGAGCCCGCTGGATGCTCAGGCCGCCAAATGGGCCCGTGCCAACGAACATCTTTTCCCCATTGGCAAAGTAGACCTCTATCAACCCGAGCCTGAGGTGGAGATCGGTCTGGAGACTGTTCCCAGGACAGAGGACGATGACCTTGATATTACTCTTATTTCCGAACGCCCAACTGAAGAGGCCGATACACTGGATGATATAGAGATCGAATTCAATTAATGGGGGTGGGGTGATTACTTTGCCACATGACCCGAAAGATGAGAACCTGGAAATCATCCTGGGTCAGTCCCAGGATATCGCTGTGAATACAAGTGATTCCCGTCATCACCAACTGCAACCGGTATTTTTTATCGGCAGTAATCATCAGCCTATTTATATCCATTACACGGTATGGGAGCATTTGTGGAACTATGCACAGGATAACCAAAACCGTGAAGTAGGGGGGGTTTTGGTAGGAGAATCAGTGCTAGATTCAGGGGTCAGCGTTTTGGAAATTACCGGTTTTATTGAAGGACGCTATATGAAAGAAAGTTTCACCACCCTGACCTTCACCCATGAAACCTGGAATGACATCAACAAAAGGCTCGAACAAGACTACCCTTACAAAAAAATAGTGGGCTGGTTTCATACCCACCCTGGGCATGGCATTTTTCTTTCCCGGTATGACACTTTTATCCACCAGAATTTCTTCCCCGGCAAAGAACAGGTGGCGGTAGTTTTTGACCCCTTGAGAAAGAAATGCGGCTTCTTTGTCTGGGAGGATAAACAGATTGTCCGAAATTACAATGTCTTTATTTTTGCTTATGGTAATGAGAACTTTCAGGGAGAAATTAATAACCTGCCGTATACAGCCCAGGATAATCTGGACAATATGGAGACTAAATCATACATAGATATTGATGTCGACCTATCAGACCCAGTGGAAGGGAAGCCCAGAGGCAAACCATTTCATGAGATACTGTCCCCATTAATTGAAGAACAAAGTTTTGAACCAAAAGCCCCAGCTACACCAACTGAAACTGAACCATCTTCCCAGCAGGAAGCTTCTACACCACTTGCTCCAGATCATGCAGCCTTGGATACAGACCATCTCGAATCTTCCTCTGTCAACCCCGAACTTACCTTTGAATTCTCCAGTGAAACCAGCCTAAATCAAGGCACTGTTTTATCAGAGTCTGATAACGGTCGTAAAAAAAAGTATCAACTTGCTCAGAAATCTTATTTTGCTGCCAGCAAACTTAAACCTAATGAACCAGATAAAACATAGTTTTGAGATTAAACAATAGTTTAGTTGAAATATAACAGGAGGTGGGAATGTGATGCCTGACGATGACAATCTGATAGTACTGGATACCGAGGATCTTCCCGAAGTTGATACACCAGAAAAAATTATAATTGAACTGGATGATCTGGACGATGATGAGATTTTCCCAGGTATGCCCTCAGACTCTGCTGGTTTTTCTCCAACAGTCAAAGCTGGCGGCAATCCGATTATACGCTCTAACATTTTGCAAAATATAATAGCCGGGGCTATCGGCGGACTGCTGGCCTGGTTGGTAACCGAAATGCTCTTTGAGGATAATGGTACCGCCCAATCCCTAGAACAGATTATCATCGAAATGGCTCTCTTTGGCGGAGTAATTGGAGGCCTTATGGGGTCTGCCCTGGGTGCTGCCGAAGGGGTAATAACCAGAGTTGCTCCCGTGGCACTGCGGGGAGGAGCCATTACTCTGGGAGTTGGCTTTTTAGGCGGTATGGTTGGCGGAGGCATTGGACAGATTTTATACAGTGCTATGGGTGGCGGTACCTTCGCGATAAGTATGGGTATGCAGGTGCTGGCCCGTACCCTTGCTTGGGGTTTGGTAGGCCTGTTCATTGGTCTAGGGCAGGGCATTTCCTTTCGTTCCAGCAAGAAAATAATCAATGGATTAATCGGAGGAATGATAGGGGGTCTGGTCGGAGGTCTCCTATTTGATTTAATTGGCAGCGTTACCATGGGCGGTGGCACCAGCCGTTTCATAGCTATTACTTTAATGGGGGCTGCTGTCGGGGCTGCTATTGGTATGGTGGATGAAATCCGCAAGGAGGCCTGGTTGAAAGTAATCGCCGGACCCATGGCTGGAAAAGAATACATATTGTTTAACGAAGTTACACGGGTGGGAAGCTCACCCAAGTGCGATATTGTCATCTATCGTGATCCTGAAGTTGCACCGTTCCAAGCCATTATAGAAGGAAAACAGGGGCGTTACAGGATAGTAAACAACAGTGTCGACTACCCCGTTTTTGTCAATGACCGCCCGGTTTCTGCCTCCGCACTAGCCAACGGACAGTCCATTCGCATGGGATCAACCGTATTCTTGTTTCAGCTTAAAGAGAGCAATCGGACATTTGACTTCGATACATAGGAGAAAGAAATGTTTGGCTATATAACTCCTCGGCAGGCAGAACTTAATCACCAGCAGCGTTTAGAATACCAGTTGTTCTACTGTACCCTATGTCACACTTTGGGAAAAAACTATGGCTGGTCATCCCGGATGGCTTTGAGCTACGATGCTGCCCTGTTGGCTATTATGATAGTCGGAATGCAGGAAAGCCAGGGAATTAACCAAACTGCGCTGAACATTCGCCGCTGTCCGGCTGCTTTCTGGCGAAAAAAAGACTGTTTGGATTCTGACCAGTCTGCTTTCATTTTTGCCGCCAGTGCCGGCTTGGCAGCAGCTGCCGGTAAGGTTTTAGATAACGTACAGGACGAAGGAAGATTCTATAACCGCCTCTTATGGAAATGGATACAGCCCCGGTACCAGAAGGCTCAAAACACCTTGCCCTCCCAAGGCTTGGACCTTGATATGGAAGCTGTAATTTCAAACCAGATTGAAGCAGAAAGGGAATCCCTCAGTCTCCTTGATGTAGCCCAACAAACCTCAGAGATGTTAGGAAAAATCTTTGCTGCTATGGCTAGATTGGGAGGAAAAGAAGAATACCTTGATGCATTGTATCAGCTAGGCAGCTATACCGGCCGGACCATATACATACTGGATGCCTGCAATGACTTGCCGCAGGACCAGAGGCAATGTGCCTATAATGCCATTAGCGCCTGCTATGATAATGCCTGTTACCAGGAGAAAGGCAAATCTATATCCCTTAAAAGAACTAGCCACTCTGGTCATAGAGATTTGGCTCGCATCCGCAGCCTAGTTGACAGCCTTAGTTTTGGCAGCAGGCAACAACTGGTGCGCCGGTTATTAGTAACTTCTCTCCGTAACCAAGCTATGTCGATATTCGGGTATTTACCGGCAGCCAAACGTCAGCCTAAGTTTAATCCCTGGCGCTTATTGTTTGATGAGTCTGGAGATATTGGAGCGTGTATAGGAGATATATGTACATGCTTTTGCATGCTGGCTTGTATTGGTTACTGTTGTGAAACTTGTTCTGGTTGTTGCCAAGGATGCTGCGGCAGCGAAAACAAGTATTCCGAACCACCTAGACAATATCAACCTCCTAGGCAAGAATACCCCCCGAATCCACCCCTTTGCAGCTATTGTGGAACTGGAGCAGATGTGGTCTACCATCCCCAAAAAGGCTGGATTTGTCTTAGTGCGCTAGTCCCCCGCCTTCGTCAAGAAATCCTACCCCAACATTCAGCCATGCCGACATGGTGGGAAAAGTCTGCCCCTATTGTCAGACCACCATAAAACCAGGAGAAAACATCATCGTATGCCCCGTTGCAAGGTACCCCATCACCGTCAATGCTGGCAGGAAAATGGCAACCGCTGTACCACTTTTGGATGCAGATAGCGATTCGAAGGCTGTCACATCATAAGCAGATAAATAAGTCTTTTGAAGGGAGGGAATTTATAAATGAAACTTTGCAATTATTGCGGAGCTGAAAATCGGGACGAAGCATTGTTTTGTAGTGCCTGTGGGCAAAATATAGACAATACAGCCGACAATCTAAGGGTAAGCGCTAATAGCTATTCTCAAAAAGAACCAGCAAATACTACTGCGATAAAAGTATTTGGCATTTTAATAGTATGCTTATTAGCTGTAATACTCATGTTTAACGCCTTGACTACAGTATCATTAGTTAATGCTGATATTAACCAGTGGGAGTATAAAGTAGTTAAAATGTTTCCAGAAGAACAAAATGACAGAACAGGATGGTCCAGCAATGCTTATAACACCATTGATGTCGATGAAGCCATATTGAACAGGTTTGGAGATGCGGGTTGGGAACTAGTTAGCAGTACTATGGAAGTAGAGACTGCCTGGCCGAATTTTGGAAACGAAAACTATGTTACGGGAATTCAGCCAAATGTTCGTCCCCAATGTTTGATTTTGATATTTAAGCGACCGGTAATAGAGTGAGAGTTTTGCATATTTATCTAAGCCCGAAAATAATGGGATTTTAGTTGCCTAGAAAAAGGACTTCACCCCCCATTTTGTCGAATTAATAAGTGACTAACAAATAACCCGTGAGAGGAGAAGTCACTTATGAATATTCGACAGAACCGCATTTTCTCCTTTGAAGACGCATTGAAAATGCAGCCAAAATCAAGCCTTGAGAAAATAATTGACACCCTTGATTTACAACCAGTTCTTGCTAAATTGAATA
>DLUN01000015.1:3686-3844 GCA_003444615.1 Syntrophomonas sp. | reverse complement strand
TTTAAAGCGTAATTGATAATAGATGCAAAAGTTAACAATTTTTGTTCTGCCAACTTGCCCTAGTGCCGCCTGTGCTCAAAGACAAGGGAAAAGGCGCCTTGAAAAGCTTGGAAGGACGGTGATAGAATGGGAAACAGACTAAAATTTCATAACATAGG
>DLUN01000015.1:3228-3615 GCA_003444615.1 Syntrophomonas sp. | reverse complement strand
GGTGAAGTAACCGGGACTTATACCTTGGATACCATGGTCAGTATCCTTGAAAACCAGGATTATAAGGTTGTAGCAGCAATAAACGGGGATATCTATGACACGTCCACCGGCACTCCTAAGGGGCTGACTATTCATGACGGTAAGATCNNNGTCTTAGTAATTGCCATGTTGGCGGGAACATTTTTGACCGGATTCACATACCAGCAGGGTATAGGATATGTTCATTATGAAACCCAATCGGAAATTTATGACCATGCTAGTTATCATGAACAACTAGCCGGCCATAGTGTTAATGGCATTGAAAGAGCGTACTTTGTCAAAGCGGATACCCAGGGTACAGACTTAAAGCCTTATGTATTTGAAGGTGAAGTAACCGGGACTTATACC
>DLUN01000015.1:2766-2928 GCA_003444615.1 Syntrophomonas sp. | reverse complement strand
CTGACTATTCATGACGGTAAGATCAAAACCTCCGGATATGCTCCGGAATATGCGATTTCCTTCGATGAAAGCGGCGCTGCTTCTTTGGTAAAGGCGGCTCTGGGTTTCACCCTGAAGGGAACGATTAATGTCCCCACTGTCTTTACGACTCCCGTTGAAAAT
>DLUN01000015.1:549-2441 GCA_003444615.1 Syntrophomonas sp. | reverse complement strand
TGAGCAGCAGACGGTTTATATACCTACACCATATGTAACCGATATTGGCTATTTTAACGTTCCCCAAGGTTCTGGGAAAGCTTTGCACCTGTATAACCGCCAATATGCCTCCTCGACCCGAACCTCCGGAAATTCTGTGGAAGTAGTTTTGGAAGCCGGTTCGCCGGAAAATGCGGAACTGACGGTGGGAGGTACCATCACGGCAACTGTTGTTGAAGTCAGAAATGGTACTTATAATACCCCCATCGGTGACAGTCAGTTGGTACTTTCAACCGCGGTGGATTCAGCCTATGGGGTTCAACTGGCTCAGTTGATTCCTGGAAGCCCAGTAGAGATTACGGTACATGACCTAAGCGGTGGAGACCTGGCTCAAAGCCAGGAAGCGATAGGTGTATACCACGTGCTTTATGATAAAGGTCAGTTTGTTACCCAGGGAACGAACTCGAATCCCCGAACTATAATCGGCATCAAACCTGACGGTACTCTCATGCTGTATGTGCTTGACGGAAGACAGCCAGGTTTTTCGGAAGGTCTAGGACTTACCGATGCGGCCAAACATTTGGTGGATTTGGGCTGCAGTACCGTTGTGAACCTGGATGGGGGCGGATCCTCGACGATAGCCGTGCGCAAAGGGGGAATTGACTCTAAGGCGCTTGTCAAGAATTCTCCATCTGGGAAAAAGCAGAGAAAAATTACCAATGGACTGCTGCTGGTATATGATCAAAGCGGGGGAGAGGAAGCCGAGCATTTACATACTTATCCCAGTCAACCTCTGGCCATGCCGGGGGCGGATATTCAACTGAAAACCTATGCTTCCAATGAAAAATATGAGCCGGTTCCGCTGCCTCAAAGAGTAAAATATCGTGTTGAGCCTGATTCAGACCACTTTGCAGATGAAAACGGTCTCTTTACTGCCGGTAGCTCAATCGGAACGGCTGTGATAGAAGTATTTAGCGGGGATCTTCATACAACCGCCCAGGTCAGCATCCAAAACAATATAACCTTTACTACGAATGTGCAGAGTCTGACTATAGATCCGGGACATACCTTTGATATAAATGTAACGGCCAAATACGGGTATGCTCCCATTGCCAGCAAGGACAGCCTGTTTGCTTGGAACTGTGATCCAGCCATCGGTACCATCGATGCAGACGGAATCTTTCAAGCAACCGACCAAACCGGGATAACCGGCCACATCTATGTCGAATACAACGGCGTAACAAAGACCATACCTGTTCAGGTAGGGGCCGCCAGCATTGATTTTGAGGATACGGTAGACCATTGGGCCAGAGAGTTTATCGGCAAGCTGGCCGCCAGGGGAATTGTAAGCGGAATGGGCGATAATCTCTTTTGGCCAGGTGATTCTCTCACCCGAGCCCAGTTCCTGACCATGCTGGCCAAGAGCATCCACGACTTAGACGTTACCCAAGCAACACCGGCTGGTTTTACGGACGTTCCCGCGGAGGAATGGTATTATAACTACGTCAACTGGGGGTTTGAAACTGGAATTGTAAAAGGCATGGACGAGTTTACTTTTGCCCCCAATGAAAAAATAACCAGAGAACAGATGGCGGTCATGCTGAATAATTTCATTATCAACACCGGCGTGGTTCTTCCGGAAACAAATGCAGGAGTATCCTTTTCAGACAACGAACATATCAGTCCCTGGGCTGCCGATTCTGTAGCCAAGATCGTATCTTCGGGTATCATGGGCGGGTATCCGGAAGGCGATTATAAACCCCAGGGGAATGCTACCCGGGCGGAAGCCGCCACTGTTATCTATAAATTAATCATCATACTAGATAATACCTATTCCGACTCCCCTGGTAAGCCCGAAGGCTTGCCTACAGGCGAAAACTAATGCTTGTTATGATATAGGATATGAGGGGGGG
>DLUN01000015.1:0-314 GCA_003444615.1 Syntrophomonas sp. | reverse complement strand
CTGGAAGTGATTCTTAATGTAGCCGCCCCCACGGTAAAACTATTTTCCATTATTATTTTTCTTATTCTTTCAGCCAAAAGATATCCTTCTTCCACCGAAGTATGGCGCATAAGGATGATGAATTCTTCTCCGCCCAACCTTGCTACCGTATCTGATTCTCTAACGTTGTTTTTTAATAGATCAGCTAGTTGTATAAGAATACTGTCACCTACCGGATGACCGTAGGCATCATTAATTTGTTTAAAGTCATCAATATCTAACATTATTATTACTGTTTCATAATCGTAACGCTGCACTGAAGCAATCTCTCGCTT
>DLUN01000072.1:4902-5270 GCA_003444615.1 Syntrophomonas sp. | reverse complement strand
ACCCCCCTGGTCACCGAAGAACCGCCGGCGTAGACATAAATATTGATTTTTTCCTGATTGCAGTACTCCACTATTTTCTTTATGTCTTCTTTATCCCGGGGATGAATGACCAGGTCCGGCACGTTTTCCACTATTCCTTCCCTGAGCCGCATCAAATCAATCATGGTTTTGCCGTAGGCCACCTGCAGCCGGGCATATTCATCTTCCAGCACATTCTCTTCCCCTACTATTTTCTTAAACTCAGCAACTTGCTCCGGAGTCAAAGAAATGGGCAGATGGTAAGAGACCTCTTCCAACCCCATCTTTTGGGGGGACTTAAAGTCTTCATCAGTCATATTAAAAGTGCTTTTCATGAGTGCGTAAAGGCG
>DLUN01000072.1:0-4612 GCA_003444615.1 Syntrophomonas sp. | reverse complement strand
ATGTCTTTTATTTCCTTATAGAGGCCCTCCAGGCGGGAATAGATTTTGCAGTATACCCGGCGGTATAATTCTCTATAGAGCTTGGCATTGTCAGCCCGGGGCGTAAAAATACTGGTAGGATGAACCATGTTTTTTACGGCTTCTTGATAGCTGCTGAATAGTTTTAAGCCCATAAACCCGTTTATAGCCGCCCCCAGCCCTGAAGTCTCATAAGTTTGGCCCCTGACTACCGGCTTGTTGAACATGTCAGCCGTTATTTGGCAGATGGCATTGCTCTGGGACCCGCCTCCGGAAACCATTAAGGTGTTAACCTTTACTTTCGATTTCTTTTCAATATGCTCCAAACCTTCAATGAGGGCATAATTAATCCCTTCTATGATTGCCCGGTAAATA
This sequence comes from Syntrophomonas sp., assembly GCA_003444615.1. Taxonomy (GTDB): domain Bacteria; phylum Bacillota; class Syntrophomonadia; order Syntrophomonadales; family Syntrophomonadaceae; genus DTU018. The sequence continues at coordinate 4,219 of DLUN01000072.1, read as the reverse complement.
TGGGCCCGGGTATGTACATCCCCGAAGCCGATAATAGCTCCCTTAGCTTCCGGCATCTTCAGCCCTGGTGTCCAAAAAGGCTGCAAAATAAGCCCCTGGGAGCCGGGAGGAATATCGTACAGTTTCTCGTCCAGCACATCCTCAGGGGGAACCCCCCTTTGCTGGGCTTCCATCATCTCCCGCAGGCCAAATTCCTTCTTAAACCAGCTTATCATCCAGTATCCCCGGAATATCTCCACTTCCGGGTTGTACAGCCCTGGTATGGAGGCGGGGTAGGGGGGCATGAACTGGAGAGGTTCTAAATATTTTGAGGTGGTGATCTGGACAGTGGCGGTAGTGCCGAAGCTCATACTGGCACAGGAGGGGTCCAGGCAGCCTACTCCTAACGTCTCACAGCCTTTGTCTGACCCGGCGGCTATAACCGGAGTGCCTTCCTTGATACCGGTAGCCGAGGCCGCCTGAGCAGTAATAGGGGCGATGGGCTCCCCCGGTTTTGCCAAATCGTAGAGCTTTTCCCGCTCGATGCCGAAGAGAGGCCATTTGAAATCAAGTGGCTTGGCCCAGCATTGCCTTTTGTAGTCGAAGGGGATATGGCCTATTTGACTGCCTACCGAATCCGCATAGCGCCCGGTCAATTGGAAAATAAAATATCCTGACAGCAACAGGCATTTATACGTTTTTTCCCACAGTTCGGGCTCATTTTCCCTTATCCAGTTAGTTTTCGTCTGTCTTCTGATCAGCTCCAGGGTTTTACTCATACCCACGGCTTTGAACATTATCTGGTGATGAAGGGGAAGAGGCTCCCGGCATTGGGCCATTCTCTGGTCCAGCCAAATTATAGCTGGCCGGAGAGGTTGGCCTTCCTTATCAATTAGGACGGTGGTATCCCGCTGGGTAGTAACTGTTACACCCACGATCTTGTTCCAATCTTCGGGCTGTTGGGCTTTCAGGGTTTGACAGGCTTTGCAGGCGTTATCCCAAAATACATCTGCATGTTGCTCAGCCCAGCCGGGCTGGGTAGAAAAATAGGGTTCGAATTCTACCTTTTCTTTGCCCACTATGCTGCCCCGGCTGTTAAACAGTATCGCCCTCACACTCTGGGTGCCGCAGTCGATAGTCAAGATATACCCATCTCCACTGTTCATTGGCCATCCTCCTCCAGCAAATAATATAAATCCGAAGTGGCTATTACATTAATACCGGTATTGCAGACGTTTTCTATTATTACCTCCCCTATATGGACCGGATGGTCTAAGGTTACCGCGTTTATTTGCTCCATGACCGCAAAAATCGCATTTAAGGGCACTTCTCCGTTAGTTCGCACCGGCAGGCGGGGCACTTTTCTGTAGGTGGTTTTCACCGTTGAACAAACACTGCGGCGGGGGTCGGTTAATTCATTAATGGCAAATTGCTCTCCTTTGCGGCACCGGTTACCTTTTATTTCCCACTGTTCCCCTGATTTCACGGCGGTCAAGCTGCAGCCAATGGGGCATTCTATACATATCAAGTGTTTCATAGTGCCATCTCCTTGTTCTTGACCGGTTCCATGGTAATTTCTATCTGGTTGCTGGCCAGCCCGTCTTTTATTACCAGACGCACCCTTTCCATTTCTGGTGGTCGGAGAATCACATACCTTTTAGACAGCAGGACCTGGTCCCCTGATTTAATGGTAACCCGCATGTTTTCCCGGACCTCCCGGGAGCGAAAATACAAAACCGCCTTCCGGTTACTGGAATTAATGTTTATCTGCTGGGGTACTACATACAAGAAGTCTGGGCTCATCTTTATTTCCGCCAGTTGCCGGGGAGTGGCTTCCCGCACATATTGAGCCGCATTAGCACCGGCTATTTCCCCGCTTTCGGAGACATAATCCACCAAATCGTTGACATGCAGAGCATTGCCACAGGAAAATACCCCCTCCACGGAAGTCATGAAATTTTGGTCAACTACCGGGCCTTTGGTGGCAGCATCGATTTCAACCCCCAGCATGTCAGCAATTTCGTTTTCCGGTATGAGACCTACCGAAAGTATGACGGTGTCACAGCTTATGACTTGTTCAGTACCTTTAATGGGCCGCATGTTCTCATCCACCCGGGCAATCTCCACGGCTTCCACCCGGTTGTCTCCAAATACCCGGGTAATGGTGGTGGATAAGTGTAAGGGTATATGGAAATCGTTTAAGCACTGGACGATGTTGCGGCTCAATCCGGAAGGGGTGCTTTTCGCTTCATACACGGCCAAGACCTGAGCACCTTCCAGGGTGAGCCGCCTGGCCATAATGAGACCGATATCACCGCTGCCCAAAATGACGCACTTTTTGCCGGGCAGGTAGCCTTCTATATTGACTAAGTGCTGGGCTGTACCCGCCGTGAATACTCCCGCCGGTCTGGTTCCGTTTATAAAAACTTGCTTGGCAGTTCTCTCCCGGCATCCTGTGGCCAGTATTAAGGCCCTGGTTTCAATCTGCGCCACTCCCTGAGCCGCGTTGACCAGGGTAATGACAAAACCGGTGCCGGCCTTTTCCACTGTAAGCACAAAGGTGCTCAGCAGTACGGGCATTTGGCAAGCCAATACCTTGTCAACATATCTTTGGGCATATTCGGGGCCGGTCAGCTTTTCCTTAAATTTAATCAAGCCAAAACCATCGTGAATGCACTGTTTCAAAATGCCTCCCAAGCGGTTCTCCCTTTCAATAATGAGGGTATTCATACCCTGCTCAAAAGAGGCCAGTGCCGCGGCCAGACCAGCTGGACCCCCTCCTAATACCACCACATCATATTCATTCAACCCCTTCACCTCCCGTGGTAGGATTTTGTTTGGTTTCGGCTACTACTATATTTGAGTCATTGCCTTTTTTAGTTATGGAGGTCATGGGTATACCAGTTTCTTCATTTATAATAGTCATGACGGTGGGCAGGCAAAAACCTCCCTGGCACCTTCCCATACCCGCTCTCACCCGTCTTTTAATAGCATCTACCGAAGTTACTGGGATAGGGGAGTGTATGGCAGCGATGATTTCCCCCTTGCTGATGCCCTCACAGCGGCATACTATCTCGCCATAATGGGGATTTTCTTTGATAATTTTGCTGCGTGACTCAAAGTCCATACTGCTCAGTTCCGGGATACCCTTTCTGATGGGATTCCAGTTTTGTTTGGGTTTAACATCCATGACTTCAGATAATACCTTACAGGTAATCCTCTCTATTTCCGCGGCAATGGCTGGGGCAGAAGCTAATCCCGGGGATTGGATGCCTGCCGCATAAACCAGATTGTCCACATACTCCGATCTTTCGATGATAAAGTCTTCTTCATAGGTGCAGGCCCTGATCCCCGCACAGTAAGCGATTACATCCGCCGGACTGAACCCTCTTATGAGAGGCAAGTGTTTTTGCATTATGGCTTCAATATTATTCATATTGGTGGAGAAGTCTTCCCGGAAAGGTTGCTCGTAGGCATCGGGGCCGACTAGGACATTGCCGTCTACTGTCTTGACAACCCCCCCGCCTTTAGTATTGCTTTTGGTTTGGGTCAGACTCGGTTTGCCGATAACTCCGTTGATAAGCTCTCCCTTCTTTTTATCCAGAAACAAAATTTCACCCTTGCGGGGGTGAATAGAGAAAAACTGGTCACCGGCCATATCAGCAATAATATCGGCAAACGTCCCGGCGGCATTGATGACCACTTTGGGATAAACCGTACCCCGGTTGGTTTTTACACTGGTGATCCGGCCATGTTCCTTGGTCATAGAGAGAACTACCGTATTAAGGGATACTTCTGCGCCGTTTTGGACCGCATTTTCCGCGTAGGCCACGGTCATCTTGTAAGGGGAGATTATACCAGTGGTAGCAAAATGCACAGCTCCGGCAATGGGCACACCAATATTAGGTTCTTTTTGCAGTGCCTCTTCTCTGGACAGCAGGCTAATGCCTTTGACTCCCATTTTGTTAGCGCGTATATCTAACACCGGCTTGACCAGCTTTAATAATGGTGAATCAAAAAGAACACTCGAGCCGCACCTGATTAATTTTACGTCCAGTTCTCTAGCGACCCGAGTGTACATTTCATTGCCTTTTACATTAAAAATAGCTTTTTTCGAGCCTATCTTAGGTTCAATGCCAGGATGGATCATACCATCGTTGCGGGAAGAAGCATGCATAGCTACGTCTTCTTCCTTTTCCACCAGCAATATGGATAACTGCCATTTGGCAAGTTCCCGGGC
>DLUN01000112.1 GCA_003444615.1 Syntrophomonas sp. | reverse complement strand
CCGTCCCCATGTCACCCCGGTCAACTTAGGATTGCCAGCGCAGCAGCTTGGATTCAAGGTAGGCTACTGCTACATACATTGCTGCAGCACACATAGCCAGAATTATTACGCTCGTCATAACTAAGTCCAGTTGAAAGACCTGCCCGCCATAAACGATCAGATGACCCAGGCCGGCTTTGGAGACTAAGAACTCTCCCATAATCACTCCTACCCAGGACAGACCAACGTTTACTTTCAAGGCGGAAATCATATTGGGTAAGCTGGCCGGCAGAATTACCTTAGTCAATATAACTAGCTTGCTGGCGCCAAAAGCCTGCATCAATCTGATTTTGTCTTCATCCACCGACAGGAATCCCTGCAGCATACTGATAATAGTAACAATAATGGATATCAGCAGGGCCATAACGATAATCGCTGGCTGACCATTCCCCAGCCAGACAATGAGAATGGGGCCCAGAGCTACTTTGGGCAGTGCATTCAAAACCACCAGGTAAGGGTCGGCTACCCGGGATAAGAAGGGGGACCACCACAGCATAATGGCGATAGCCAGGCCTCCTATGGTACCGGAGGTAAACCCTACGATAGTCTCCCAGACGGTAGTCCACACATGTAAATACAATTCCCCGCTGCTGTGCATAGCCAGCAGAGTCTGCCACATCCGGGAAGGCTGACTGGTGACAAAAGCATCGATCCAGTTTAGATTGGCCGCCACTTCCCACAGAGCAAAAAAAGCAATTAACACAGCTATTTGGGTGCTGAATATACTTATCCGGCGCAATTTTTGCTGGCGCAAGTACTGGCGGCGTTGTGAAGATAGTGGAGATACATGGTTAGATTTCGTCATGGATGTCCAGCTCCTTCCAGATCTGGTCGAAGTAAATGCGAAAACGTTCATCTTTGCGATTTTGCAAGGGGGTTTGACCCGCAACAGTCCGTTCAATAGTATAGATGTTTTTTACAACCGCCGGCCGGCGTGATAGGACATAGATACGATCAGATAAAGAGATGGCTTCGGCAATATCATGGGTAACTATGATAGCCGTCATGTTTTCCTGGCGCAGAATATTCCACACCTCATCCACCACCGTTAACCGGGTCTGGTAGTCTAAAGCAGAAAAGGGTTCATCCAACAGCAGAATGTCGGGAGATACGGCCAGAGTACGTATCAGAGCAGCTCTCTGACGCATTCCGCCCGATAACTGATGGGGATAATGATGGAGAAATTCACCCAGACCGTACTTGCGCAGCAGCTTTTCTACATACTCCCGGGCAGCTTTCATATCTTGTTTTTGGATTTCCGGTCCGATTAAACAATTGCGCAGAATAGTACGCCATTCAAACAAATGGTCTTTTTGAAACATATAGCCAACTTTTCCCTGAACCTTAACACTACCCCGGGTGGGCTTGAGAAGCCCGGATAATATATTGAGTATGGTAGACTTCCCGCACCCACTGGGACCCACTATGCTCACAAATTCACCTTCATAAACATCCAGGGAAATGCTCTTAATGGCTTCCGTTTCTCCCTCCGGAGTCTGAAAGGTCATAGCGATATCTTGTAAGCTGACTTTGTACTTATTCATGGATAGAACCCTCCCCGGATTTGAAAAGGCAGCTAAGCTACAACAGCGCTGCATTCTTCAAATGCTAGCCATGGCTTTGCAGGAGTGTTAGCCAGCTCGCTCCAAGACTCCTCGCCCGGCTAATACTCCTGCTTAAGCCGACCAGCAATGCTTTAATTCATCGTGGTCCGCACCCCAGGTAATAACTTCTTTAGGATGCGAGATCATTGCACCTATTCCATAGCTCGCAGGGCAAATTCATGGGTAATTAGCAGATTGGAGTCTACCGGCTCACTGAGTTCTCCAGCTTCAATGATTATTTCCTGCAGTCTATCCAGTGATTCGCTTTTCATGATGGGATCTTTAGCCCAGGTATCCTGCTCTTTGTAACGTTCCACCACCATGGTCATCAACTCTAAATCGGTGTCCGGGAAAAAGGATTGTATGGATCGGGCTATTTCCTCAGAACTGTGACTTTCTACCCACAACTGGCCCCGATAGACCGCGTTAGTGAAGCGCTGAACCACTTCTGGATTTTCCGCCATATAGCTTTTACGGGCTCCGAATACCGTGTAAGGCACTTCCCCACCGGCTACTCCCAAGGATGCTACTACATAACCGTAACCTTCCTTCTCCAACTGGCTGGCATTAGGTTCAAAATTAGCTACATAATCACCGGTGCCGCCGATAAAAGCACCTGTGGTAGCTGTAAACTGTAAATTAGTGATCATTTCTACATCTTTGCCAGGGGTGAGATCATGCTTTTTCAACACATGTTCCAAAACCATCTGGGGAACTCCGCCAGGTCTGCCCCCGATAACGGTTTTTCCGCGCAGATTTTCCCACCTAAAATCTGGCTCCGGCTCGCGGCCAACTAAGAAAGAGCCGTCCCTATTAGTCAGCTGGGCAAAGTTTACCACATAGTCCTCCTGACCTTGATTCAACACATATACCGTAGCTTCGGGACCGGCCAGACCGATGTCTGCTCCTCCCGACAGGAGAGCGGTCATTACCTTGTCGGCACCCTGTCCGGTAGACAACTCAATTTCCAAACCTTCCTCTGCGAAAAAACCTTCATTAATAGCCACGTACATAGGTGCATAGAAAATAGAGCGTACCACTTCACAATAACGCACTTTGGTTAGCTGCCCATCTTCTTCTTTCTGCTCGCAGCCAACCAGGGAGGTGGCCAGCAATCCACATATTAAGACCAAAGCCAGCCACATACTAACCCGTTTCATATACTATCCCCTCCTCTTACTCTTTGAGCACAGCCTGTTTAATAGGCTTTTTAGTAGTAGTATATGGACAGTACAGATAAACGGTGTCACACTCCGAGGCTAAATATCTGCTATATTAGCTGCCGGGGAACAGGCGGTCTGAGTCAGATCCAAGGTGTTTATCCTACAATATTTGGGGGAACCACCAGTAAAGCAGGTAATAATTGGTTCAACGGGGAATAGATTAGCAAGAAAAGGGGGTAACGATGTGCTAGAAACTCAAAACTATGATGATGTTTTGCAGATACGTATGAGCCGTGCTTTTAACGGACAGCCTTTATACTGGGTGGCTGCCTATTTAGTGGATGGATTACTTATCGACAGCGGCTGCCAGCACACAGCCCAGGAGCTGTTGGATTTTCTGTCTGATCATCATGTGGAGCAGATAGTAAACACCCACTACCACGAAGACCATATCGCCGGCAACTGGCTGCTGCACCAACAGCGACAATTACCTATGTATGCTCACCGCGACTCCTTGCCTTTGATGCGGCAGGTTCCCACTCTGTACCCTTATCAAGAGATTGTGTGGGGATACCCGCAACCAGTGGAAGCCCAGGAACTGGGCTCGGTAATTACAACCTCCCAATACACTTTTGACGTCCTGCATACCCCTGGTCATTGTTCCGGTCACGTGGTTTTGATAGAGAAGCAAAAGGGTTGGTGCTTCAGCGGTGATTTGTTCATATCCGAGCGCCCCAAAGTCCTTCGCCCCGAAGAAAATGTTCATGAAATAATGGCATCTCTGCAATATCTTCTGTCCAGTGCTCCCGAGAAATTTACTCTATTTACATCCATGGGGCAAATTTTACCTCAGGGACGCCAGGCAGTTGCCAACCTCCTATCTTATTTGCAGTCGGTTACCCAGCAGATTATAGAACTGCATCATTCCGGTCATTCCATTGACGATATCCGCCAGCGTATATTCGGTGGGGAAAGTCGTATGGCAGAAGTCACCAACGGCCAGTTCAGTGTAAACAACCTGATCAACTCGGCCATCACCGATGGTAATTTGTAGACCAGATTTGTGAAGGATAACCCACCTTTGCTACTAAAATGTCGTCACCATGTGTCTCACCTTTGAATAAAAAAGAGTAAATAGTACCTGAAAGGTGGACCTAAAAGTGACAGTGACATTAACTACGGGAGCGGTGGAAAATGCCGTGAGTACCCCTTCCGTAAACCTTTTTGTGAAAGTGCTCAATAATAATGAATCCCAGCCCGTTCAGGCTGAGATTACTCTGTACTCATTAGATGGAGTTAAGCATATCGTCGGTACGGTCTTAAGGGAAGTAGCGCCGCTAACTGCTGATTTCGAAATTTTTGATATTTCCAGCGTTTTGCAGTTCGAAGTCCAAGTCAGCCTAAATCAGATGGAAAGAGTCTTCGTTTCCATCTGGGGTAAGGATGCTGATGCCAACCTGGTGCCAGCTCACCGTTTCGTACCCGCTGAACTCAGCACTCTAGCCAATAGCTCGGCCCCAACTAGAAAACAGAAAAGGTCCCGCACCTCTTCTAACTCCCATCGTCGCCGCCAGTGATTGTTTGGGGGATTTGCTGCCTCATTAATATGCTTAAAGCTAGGAATCGTTCAATTAAGTGCATAGAAATACTAGAACCGATGCAATCTAATAATGTTCAATACTAACAAAAGGAGTGTACTGAAAGTGAACTTAAACCAAATGGAACTGCAAAATCTCAGACACCTCATCGGTTCTCATGAAACAGCTGAAAAAAAGCTCAATTTCTATGCTGAACAGTGCAATGACCCCCAGATTAAACAAATGTTCCAGCAATCTGCTAAATCAGCCAGCCAGACCCGCCAGAAATTGCTATCTTTTTTAAGTTAAAGGAGATGAACATATGAACCAACACCTACAGGATAAGGAAATGGTTAATGACATTCTATCCATGGTTAACAGTAGTCTGACCGGTTATGCCAATGTGATAGCCCAAACATCCAATCAGCAACTTCGTCAAACGCTGCAGCAAATACGCAACTCCGATGAACAATTCCAGTACCAATTGTGCCAAATGGCGGAACAGAAAAATTATTACAAACCAGCTCAACCCGCATCTCAGCAGGATATACAGCAAGTCAAATCAATGCTACAGTCCTAAATATGTAAGGAGCCGCTCGGCTCCTTTTTTTACTTCGTAATTTCCTAAATGCAACTATAAAATAGTGCAAACCATATTCCCCCATGATATGATAAATTAAGGTATATAGTGACAGGATAAGGGGGATTTTACTTTATGTCCGACGATTTGATGCAGCGTAATACAGTGGAAAACCACTACCGTGCCATAAAGGTTATTATCGGAGTTGTTATTCTCATTGCCCTCGGTACCATAGCTACTTTTCTGGCAGGTAAAGCCAGTGAAAATTTTACCATCTCCTTAATTGTGAGTTGGTTAGTATTCTGTGCGGTGATAATTGGTATTATTGCCGTTTTGCTTCGCTTGTTTGCAACTAAAACCTGGCTGAAATGGATTATGGTGCTAACTTTGATGATAATAGTGATAAGCTGCCGCGTTATTTCCCCTGTAACGGAAACAATATCCATGATGTACATAGTAATAATTCTGTCGTTGCTCTATTTCGATGTTCGCCTAACCTTGTTTACCTGCATCCTGTGCATAATAAGTGATTGGATTCTGTTGCAGTACATGCCTTTTCTAAAACCAGCTGCCAATGCTCTGGTCATTCGTTATTTCACCTTTATTTTCGCAGCAGTAGCTGCTGGGATAGGCTCCGTGGCCACCCAAAAACTAATGCACTTGGCATCTAACCGTGAAAAGGTGGCTCAAGAGGCAGTGCTAAAGCTGCAAAAGGAAGCCGCTGAGGTAGAAAACAGTGCAGATAATCTTTCTAATACCACTTCCCACATACTCCAAATCACCCAAAACAACCGAGAATCTTTTATGCAAATTGATAGCAGCATAGAAGAAGTTGCCGCTACCGCCGGTGCACAAGCCACTGAGACTGAAAAAACTTCCCACATCATACATGAGATGATTGGGGCGTTAAACAGTGTGGGCAACAATGTAAACACTATGAGAGATTTATCGGCTCGTTTTGCTGAGATAGTACGTGCGGGCCGGGACTCGATAGATATGCAGATCTCAGCCGTGCAGAAGACGTCACAAACTAATGAGGCCACTACTAAGGTAGTTGAGCACTTGAATGACCAGTCCATGGAAATTAGCAAAATCGTGTCTACCATATCCCAAATAGCTGACCAAACTGGTCTATTGGCACTTAATGCAGCTATTGAAGCCGCTCGAGCGGGTGATGCAGGACGGGGATTTGCAGTAGTAGCAGAAGAAGTACGTAAACTAGCTGATCAAGCCGCTGAAGCAGCCGGTCTTATAGATAAAATAATTTCCGATGTGCTGGAAAACACCAATCAGACTGTGACCAAAATTCGAGAGCTAAACCAGGCTTTTAATGAGCAAGCAGATGCAGTTGAACAGAGCGCGGGTCTGTTTAATGACATTGAAAAGCAGTCCACGGTTATAGAAGAATCGGTGCATGAAATATCGGCTGTTATTGAAGAAATGATTGCTTCTGGTGAACAGGTTGATAACTCCGTTCAGAACATTGCTAACAGTGTTCAACAACTGGCCGCTACCAGTCAAGAGATATCGGCTATTGCCACCGAACAAACCCAGGCTATGAATAACATGGTTCAAAATATTGAGGCTTTAAAGGCTTTGGCTGCTGAGCTGAGCCGCCAGGCATCCGAAATGAGCCCCTCCTAATAATCTTTAACTATTGCGCAGTTCCTCTACCAAACTGCCATCTGGGTTAAACATCTTTCGATAGGAAAGCAGTACAATCATTAAACAGCCAATAGCCACACAGGAAGCCATCATTACCAGAACTACAAACTGGTAACGCACCGCAGACTGCGGATTCATACCGGCCAGAATCTGCCCGGTCATCATACCGGGCAGGCTGACCAAACCCACCACCATGAGGGAATTTATAGTTGGAGTCATGCCCGCACTCACCGCTTTTCTTATGTAAGGAATAACTGCCTCCCATGGAGCTGCCCCCAAAGATAAAAGCTGTTCTACTTCCTCGATATGAGCATGTATTTCGCTGTACATACGATCCAAAGACAGAGCCACTGCATTCATGGAGTTGCCGAACAACATGCCAAATATGGGTATCATCACCTGGGCCGAGTACCACGGTTCAGGCCCGATAATTAATACCACCACAATAATTCCTACTACAAAGGTACTGGCAGTCAGAGATAAAAAAGTACTTACGCCCGGATTATAAGGGATGCGAGTAATACGGCGGGTGGCTTCCCGGCTAGCTATAAAACTCATCAATAAAAGCAGGGGCACAATAACCCACAGAGTATTCCATTGAAATACATAATTCAATACATATCCTATCAAGGTCAACTGCACAAAGGCTCGTATTGTTCCCCACAGCAGAGGTTTAAGTAGGCCTAGCTGAAGTAATGCAGATATTAGTCCGGTTATAAAAACCAGAATGATAGTCAGTAATAGCTGGCTATTAGATATGGGTATGTAACCAGCCACTTTACTACCTCCTCACCATCAGCCAATGAATAGGCTGTTATGCTTGGGAAAAAACAGTAAGTCCTGTTCATTATGAGAAACCATAACTATAGCCCGACTTTTCGTAACCACCCAGTAATTAAGCAGAGTCAGTAGATGCTGCCGGTTGT
>DLUN01000205.1:616-3809 GCA_003444615.1 Syntrophomonas sp. | reverse complement strand
CCTTAACAGTTTAGACCGTATAGCCGCTTTGGATGTCGATTTAGTTTTACCTGGCCACCGTTATTTAATAGAGGACTGTCGAGGACGTATTAATGAATTAAAGGAACACCATAAAGCTCGCTTACAGAATGTCCTGGACATATTAGGGAACCGCTCCATGAGTGGGGTTGACGTAGCCTCACAGATGAAATGGGACCTTTCATTTAAGGATTGGCGGGATTTCCCTTGGGGACAGAAATTATTTGCCGCAGGAGAGGCGATGTCTCATTTATACCACCTCTTTCAGAAGGGTATACTGCAGATAACCTGTGATAACGATATTTTTTACTTTAAGAAAAGATAGCTTAACAACAAGGACACATCAAGTTTACAAGAATGACGTGTCCTTATTATTTTCGGCTATTCTTTTTTAGAGGTTCTCTTTTTCCTTATGGTGCGGAACAGGTAATACCCCAACGCCACCAGGACCAAATAGGGCAGGACTACGAAAAAGGCGATTATTAACCAATTAAATAATTTTATCATCGAGTTTACGCTGTTAACCAGGGCTTTTTTAGCATTTGCAATAGTTCCCTGAGGAGCACTTATCTCATTGAGGGATTGCTGCAAGCGGATATTAAACTGGGAATAATCGGTTTGATTTTTTAATACATTCATACGAGCTTGCAGTGATTCTCTTTTTTCCCGCACTTGAGAAATCTCTCGTTCAATGGCTAACAAGTCCTGGATAGTTGCAGTTTCCTTCTCCATAAATGAAAGCATACGTTCTTCTTCTTTTTGCAGTACTTGGAGCCGGGCTTCTGTGTCGTAGTACTCCATGGTTACGTCGTCAGTGTATGTAGTTTGATTATTAACCGTACCCAGGGATTCCAGGTAAACTGACATCTGCTCCATCTTATCTTGAGGTATTTTAACTACTATGTGTGCGTTGGTTGACTTACCATTATCTGCAGACAAACGGCTCTCCACCATATATCCGCTCAGTTTATTTGTCTGTGTAATTATTTCATTTATCGCCTGTTTGGGCTCAGATACGGTTAGGGTATAATCCAGATTATAGACCAGTTTTCTTTCTAAGCCTATTTTTTCGCTATCTTTATATACCATTTCTCCATCTTCTGGAACTTCACGCATATCTGCCACGCTTTGGCTGGTTTGTACTACGGCATCTTCTGGATATGAAGAGGAGCCACAGCCGCTTAATATAAAAGCGACAACTAATATTGGCAGGAGCAAAAACACCCGGCATTTCTCGGAATTCAATTCTCCATCTCCCTTCTTTTTTCTTAACATACGTGCAAAGGGCAAGTTAACTTGCATGACATTGTTATTTTAGCAGGATTTTAGTGTAAGGGGCTTACAGATCGGGGATTTCAGTTGGTTTGAATTCAAAGTTTTAGATATTAAAATACAATCAGCAGTGATTAGTAGTGTGACTGCTAGGTAATAGCAGTCACACTGTTCGCTAGACATATTCACGAATAATATCATCCGCATCTCCAAACATGAAATCTATAATGGGTATTTGAATTAGAGTATAGGCACCCGGCTGCTGCTTCATGCTGGCCCGGGCTGATGCTACCATTATTTGAGCAGTCAAAGCTGGATTGTTTATACGCATCATAAATTGCAGCAGTTGATTGTGAGTGGAGCCAGAACCACCTTTGCGTTCCATTTGTACACCATGCCCCATATCAATTAACTGGGTCACATCATCGACTTGTTGCACATGAGTTTCATCCTTAACAAAATACGGGTCACGTTTAATGGCCTTTTCAACTTCGGTAAAATCAGCTCCCGGCTCCAGCTGAACATATACTATACGCCGGTGGATTCCAGTTCCTAATGGGATGGTCACGGAAAGGGCATTTTCAACACCTGGAATTGATTTAACTGCCACTGAATGTCCCATGCTCATCCCGGGTCCAAAATTGGTATACGTTAATCCACGAGGAGCCATGAATTGAAACATACAGCGAAGAATTGAATCAGTTCCCGGATCCCATCCGGCTGAAACCACTGCCACCGCACGGTTAGCTCGCGCTATCTCATCGAGCTCGAGGCGCAGGTCAGCTAATTCATGGTGAATATCATAACAGTCTACGGTATTAATACCTTCAGCCAATAGCCTTCTAGCATAATCAGGCATGATACGAGAAGGTGTACACAGTAAGGCAACTTGAACCTCCGGCAAGTCAGAAATGGAACCCATCAATGAAATACCCTGGGGCTGCCCCAATGAATTAACTGTGAACGGATCAACTACCCCAACTAGCTCCATATCCTCTGCCATTTGAACCGCTTCTACGGCAAATCGGCCAATATTGCCAAAACCTACAATTGCTACTCTAATTTTGTTATTCATATGTCCTCCCAATTAGGATTTGTTTACAACATATAGGGTAAACAAGGTTTAAGCCCAAATCAAGACTGCACAAAGAGAAAGTACTGTATACATTTATTAATCAACTTCGTCACAACACTTCCTTAGGCTAGGTGAACCAAAAGGGGAGTTGTGAAAGAGGTCAAGGGGCCGCCTTTAAATAACCTGGTTTCTGGGTGAACCCTTGAGATATCCTTGAATATTGGTGACTATTTCCTGAACCAGCCTTTGGCGAGATTCTTTACTGGACCAGGCGATATGTGGTGTTATAAGAAGTTTATCAGGATTTTTTATTTTTAATAATGGATTATGGGCTTCAATAGGTTCTCTATCTAAAACGTCCAGAGCTGCTCCAGCAATCAGATCTTGGTCCAAAGCTTTTGCTAAATCAAATTCGTTTACAATTCCTCCCCGACCAAGATTCAATAATATAGCATTAGGGCGCATTAATTTAAAGCTATCATAGGTCAATAGGTTATAGGTTTGAGAATTTAAGGGAGCATGTATGGAGATGATATCCGATTGCTGTAACAATTCTGACCAACCAACCTTATCGTAGTCGGCATTGTAATTTTGCCCGCTGGTAGAGTAGTAAATAACCTTACAGCCAAACGCCTTAGCAACTTTAGCTACTCCTTTGCCAATAGTTCCCAATCCTATTATTCCCCAGGTCTTCCCATTTAGTTCCCAAAAGGGTCTTTGCAAATTGGTAAATACTTGACTCTTGCTATACAGGCCGGTTTTTACATAACTATCATAATACGAAAGCCCTTCCAGCAGATAAAATAAAAGGGCAAAGGTGTGTTGAAC
>DLUN01000205.1:0-522 GCA_003444615.1 Syntrophomonas sp. | reverse complement strand
ATCTTCACCTAGGGTTTCCGCATCGAGAATGCAAATGTTCAAGTAAAATCCCCCTTCCTATCTACATATCTAGCTGAGAATCAATAGAAACAGGCTATCGTACTATCGTACCCCGTGTTCACCATATATTTCAAAAAGCATTTTATCCCATTATAGCCTATTAGGATTTTCATACCTAGCAATTGAACTATTCTAATATGCTTCTAATGTTTCAAGATCTGTATTCATGTATTAATTGCTGGTCTAGACTATAGGCTTACCTTTGACTACAATTTTACGCTGTTTCCTAACATTTCCCTAACTTGTTAACCTTTTTTCTATTGCAACTGATTATGGTGCTTATAAAGAGCATATTGTATAATGTATACAACAAGAGGTCGGAAAGAGATTTTATTAGATAAGGTTCGGTGAAATACATCCTTAATTTCTGTCGGTACGAAAGAACGGGGTTGGTCTTTAAGCGAATACGAATGTTGATGTCGGTGTCTGGGATGAGATAAAAAGGGGGTGGGTTTATGACTA
>DLUN01000128.1:17792-18122 GCA_003444615.1 Syntrophomonas sp. | reverse complement strand
TTTGATCGTCAGGTGCAGGTGGGCTTGCCGGATCGAGAAGGACGTCGTCGCATTTTAGCTATTCATACCCGCAATAAACCTATACAGTCCGAAGAAGTGTTGGATGAAATTGCTAGAGCCACCTTTGGTTTTTCAGGAGCCCATCTGGAAAGCCTGGCCAATGAAGCGGCCATATTGGCTATGCGTGAAAATTCAGAGGTAATAGATAGCATTCATTTTACCGAAGCCATTGACAAAGTATTATTAGGCGAAAAGGTGGATCGTAAACCTACTCAAAAAGAGATGGAAAGAGTCAGCTATCATGAGGGAGGGCATGCTCTAGTTAGTGAA
>DLUN01000128.1:17075-17544 GCA_003444615.1 Syntrophomonas sp. | reverse complement strand
GAAGAATTGATATTTGGAGATCGCAGCACTGGAGCCGGCAATGATTTTAACCAGGCCTGGCAGACAGCCCGGAAGATTGTACAATCAGGTTTATCAAGTTTGGGTGTGGTCAACATTGATGAAGTGCCGGCTGACATACTCTATGAGGAGTGCCGGGCTATAATAACTGAAATGGAAGAGGCTACTCGCAATACCCTGTCCAGCCGAATGCCTCAATTAAGGGACATAGCTGCTGCCTTATTAGAAAAAGAATCATTAGACCAAAAGAGTTTCCAGGCTTTATTACAATTGTCACCTGCAGAACAGGCCACGATGAATGAAAACATTGCTGGTGGGCTTAAGTAGGAGTATTAGCTGTGGTTGGCGTCGACATAGAGATTGCCACGCCCCTGACGGGGCTCGCAATTGTCACCTGAAGAACAGGCCAAGATAAATGAAAATCAATCACAGCCAGTAGGTTCACCATGCG
>DLUN01000128.1:9239-16836 GCA_003444615.1 Syntrophomonas sp. | reverse complement strand
CAACTGTAAGAGGCATTTTCACAGCAATGACAGTTTCGGAATTCAGTTTCACGGCAATAATCAAAAACACCAGTCCAGATCTGGTGTTTTTTTGCTGCAACGATATGAGAGTCTTATAAATTGTTTATAATAAAATAGACTAGTACTAAGAGGGGCTGAGCTAATGGTTCAGGCATATCTGATATCAACAGGGACAGAGCTTTTACTAGGTTCTACCCTTGATACTAATTCCATTTATTTATCCAAAAGTTTAGAAGAGCTAGGCATCAAAGTTATAGGAAAAAGCGTAGTTGGTGATAACCCAGAGGCGATTGAGATGGCTATAAAAGTAGGTCTTACTGTGGCAGATGTAGTAATAACTACGGGAGGACTGGGTCCAACTTTAGATGATTTAACCAAAGAAATTGCTTGCCAAGTCGCTGGAGTAGAGTTGAAGTTAATACCGGCAGAAGAAAGAAAGCTGCGTGAGTATTTTGAGCGGCGGCATCGCCCTATGCCGGAAATCAACTTAAAACAAGCTATGTTTCCGCCCCAGGCATCGATTATCCCCAATCACTATGGAACTGCACCAGGAATGTACCTTCCCCTGGATAATAAAGTGATTATATGTATGCCAGGTCCCCCCCGGGAAACAGAGCCCATGTATGAAAAGTATGTCAAAGATATGCTATCCCAAGCGTATAATTTAAGTAACCGCAGAGTGGCTAGTCGGATAATAAGAGTGCTGGGCCCCGGTGAATCACAGGTAGAGGAAATGCTGGGTGATATTATTAACCAGGCTAAAGATTACCATTTGGCACTGCTGGCCCAAGAGGGAGAAATTAGTATCCGCCTAATAGCTGAAGGCAATGACTATGACGACAGTGTCAGAATTGTAGATAGAGTAACTGAGCAAATTGAACATATTATGGGAAAAAGCGTTTTTGGCTATGATGATGATACTTTAAGCAGTGTGGTAGGCAACCTATTGAGTAGCCGCGGTGTTAGTCTGGCAGTAGCTGAGTCATGTACTGGCGGGCTGCTGGGAAAGATGATCACCGATATACCTGGGAGTTCCCGGTACTTTTGGGGTGGAGTCATAACCTATTCAAATGAAGCCAAACAGGAAATACTGGGAGTCAAATCGGAAACCCTGGACAAATACGGGGCAGTCAGCCGGGAAACTGCTCTAGCGATGGCCAAGGGCGTAAAAGGTATGGCAGGCACTGATATGGGTGTGGCGATAACTGGTATTGCTGGACCAGATGGGGGCAGCAGAGAAAAACCAGTGGGTTTAGTATATATAGCTGTGGTTGGTGATAACCTTGAACAAGTACGTGAAATGCATTTTGTAGGCAGCCGTGATGCCATTAGGACCCTGTCAGCGAAATCAGCCCTTGATTTACTGAGGTTACAATTAATATAAGGAGTATTATTAATCATGCGCCTTTTTACAGCTATACCGGTCCCAGACGATATTAAACAATATGCTACTGTGATTAAGAAACAGTTAGAGAGTACTTCCCCAGATATTAAATGGGTTGAAGAAGAAAATTATCATTTAACTCTTAAATTCCTAGGTGAGGTATCTCCTGATGATTTGCAGCAGCTTTATGATTTTTTGGAAAGAGCAGCCGTATCCAGCACTTCATTTAGACTGCGGTTGCAGGGAATGGGCTTTTATCCTCACCGGCGCCGCCCCCGGGTTCTATGGGCAGGCGTTACTGGAGAAATAGACAAGGCTCTGTTTCTGGGAGAAAGAGTTGATGCTTACCTGGCTTCTTTGAACTTTGAGCCGGAAAAACGCCGTGATTATCACCTAACACTGGGAAGAATTCGTTCCGAGCGCAATGTAAATGAGCTTATAAATAAAGTTATGGCAATAGGGGAATCCGTACAATCCAGCTATTTTACAGTAAGGGAATTCTGCCTTATGGAAAGCCAGCTTACGTCAGGGGGGCCTATTTATACAGTCAAAAGAAAATTCACTTTGGAATAGAAGGATGGTTGACATTTTAGACCAGATACTCTTATAATTTACAAAAGCGAACATATGTTTGAGGAGGGGAGCCCGTGGAAGTTGAAAACCAGGGTAAACAAGAAGCGGTTAATAGTGCTATTAAAAATATTGAAAAACAGTTTGGCAAAGGCTCAATTATGAGATTAGGTGAAGCAGCCGCTATGAACGTAGAGGTTATTTCTACCGGCTGTCTGTCATTGGATTTAGCTCTTGGAGTAGGAGGACTGCCCAGAGGGAGAGTAATTGAAATATTTGGTCCGGAATCCTCTGGTAAAACAACAGTCGCTTTAAACTGTATAGCCCAGGCTCAAAAAGAAGGAGGCATAGCCGCTTTTATCGATGCGGAACATGCTCTTGATCCTCTTTATGCCCGCCGGCTAGGTGTAGATATTAATAATTTACTAGTATCACAACCGGACTCCGGGGAACAGGCTTTGGAAATCGGTGAAGCATTGGTTAGAAGTGGAGCTATTGACGTGGTGGTTATTGATTCAGTGGCGGCATTGGTTCCTCGAGCTGAACTAGATGGAGAAATGGGAGACATACATGTAGGGCTTCAGGCTCGTTTAATGTCACAAGCTTTACGCAAATTAACTGCTCACATTAGTAAATCAAGAACCTGTGCCATATTTATAAATCAAATCCGTGAGAAAGTTGGAGTAGTATATGGCAATAATGAAGTTACTACCGGGGGACGAGCCCTTAAGTTTTATTCTTCCATACGCATTGAAGTGCGCAAAGGAGAGGCTATAAAACAGGGGACTGAAACTTTGGGAAATCGCACCAGGGCCAAAATAGTTAAAAACAAAGTTGCTCCGCCATTTAAGACGGCTGAATTCGATATTATGTTTGGTACGGGTATTTCCAAAGAAGGTGACCTGTTAGATATAGCAACGGATCTGGACATTGTGCAAAAAAGTGGTTCATGGTTCTCATACCAGGGTGAGAGACTTGGCCAAGGCCGGGAGAACGTCAAGGAGTATTTCAAAAGCAATCCGGAGTTGTTCAGGCAAATTGAGCAGCAAGTTCGTGAAACTGTCATGCAGAGCAGTGCCGATCATAGCCATGACTTAGCTTGACAACTGTCATAGGTTATTACTAAAATTTATATAAGCTCAGTTAAGAAGTCTCTAAAAGACTTGAACATAAAGAATCAATGGTGTTTATTGTTTATAAATAAATCCCGACAAAACCAAGGTCGAGATAACATAGATTCGCAGTTCAGGTTGTAGTAAGGATATTTTTTTACCTACAATTATGTAATGGGCGTGTAGTTGGTTCGGTATAATGTGGCGTTTGATTGCATAACAGGGAGGTAACAACCTTACTATTAAGGAGTCTTCTGGTTAAACCGAGCGGATAGCTCGGTTTTTTTATTGAATACCTTTGGAAAAAACATTTATTAAAACACTATTTATCAACTAAGGAGGTGAACCAGATGAATACACTGGGAACCTTTGTCGTAATCATTTTATCCCTGGCTGTTGGAGGGGCAGCAGGTTATTATGGCAGAAGACTGATAGCTGAAAGCCGGATTAGAGGAGCCGAAGAAGAAGCTTCCAGAATATTGGAAGAAGCTAGTAAAGAAGCCGAGGCTAAAAAGAAAGAGACCTTATTGGAAGCCAAAGAGGAGATTCATCGTCATCGCCAGGAGGCGGAAAAAGATATCCGCGAGCGCCGGCGAGAGCTGGATCGTATGGAAAGAAGACTTTTGCAGAAAGAAGAAGCACTGGATAGAAAAACTGACAGCATTGAGAAGAAGGATCAGGTTTTACGGGATCGGGAGAGGGATATTGAAAAAACCCAGCAAGATTTGCAGATGATTCTTACTCAGCAATTAAAAGAACTAGAGCGTCTATCGGGGTTAACTTCTGAAGAAGCGAAAGAACTGCTTCTGGCTAATGTAGAACAACAAATTCGCCAGGAAACCGCTATCATGATTAAAACCATGGAGAGTGAAGCACGGGAAGAAGCAGATAAAAGAGCTAAGAACATAGTAGCTCTAGCTATTCAAAAATGTGCGGCCGATGTTGTTTCGGAATCCACTGTTTCAGTAGTTGCCTTGCCCAATGATGAAATGAAGGGAAGAATAATTGGGCGCGAAGGAAGAAACATTAGGACCTTTGAGACTCTTACCGGAGTTGACTTAATTATTGATGACACTCCAGAGGCGGTTATCCTTTCATCGTTTGATCCGATTCGCCGGGAAGTAGCCCGCGTAGCTCTGGAAAATCTGATTGCGGACGGTCGTATTCACCCAGCTCGAATCGAGGAAATGGTGGAAAAAGCTCAAAAGGAAATTGAACAGGAAATTCGTGAGGTGGGCGAAGCAGCGGCCTTTGAAGTGGGAGTACACAATCTCCATCCCGAATTAATCAAACTATTAGGGCGTCTTAAGTACAGAACCAGTTACGGACAAAATGTCTTGAAACACTCTGTTGAAGTAGCCCATTTAGCAGGCATTATGGCTGCTGAATTGGATGTTGATATAGCGTTGGCCAAACGAGCGGGGTTGCTCCACGATATTGGGAAAGCAGTAGACCACGAGATAAGTGGACCTCATATCGAAATAGGCGTAGATTTGGCCAAGAAATATCGTGAAAACAAAGATGTTATTCACGCTATCGCTGCTCATCACGGAGACATAGATCCTGAATCTATAGAGGCAGTTTTAGTACAGGCCGCTGATGCTGTATCTGCATCACGTCCAGGAGCACGTCGTGAGACATTGGAAGCTTATATTAAACGCCTTGAAAAACTTGAATCGCTAGCAGATTCATTTGAAGGGGTCGAGCGTTCTTTTGCTATACAGGCGGGTCGTGAAGTTCGCATTATAGTAAAACCCGATGATATAGATGACTTGGCAGCGATTACTCTGTCCCGCGACATTGCCCGCAAAGTAGAAAATGATCTGGACTATCCCGGGCAAATTAAAGTGGTGGTTATTCGTGAAACCCGTTCCGTAGAATATGCAAAATAATAATTCGAAAATCAAACAGGGCTTGTTTAATAGCCCTGTTTTGGTATTTCTGTATTATATTACATAGTACGGCTTTGAAGGAGTTTAACTTCCCTTATCGAAAGGTTTATATTATCGCATATAAGGGGAAGACTCTCAATGAATCCTGGAAACGGACTTGATCTATTTATTTCAATTTCCTTAAAACACCCGGAACTCAATGCAGTTCGCTATGATGCCGATCATAGCATAATAGGGCTGGAAATAGCTCTTCTAGGGGAAATAACCGAAGAAAATGAAAGGTTGTTTATCGAACACATTTATAAATGCCTGGAACTATATCATCAGGGGATTAAGGTTAATACCTCAGTACTTAAGGTATATTTTCAACGGCTAAAGGAAATTACTTTACTGCATTTACAACGGGATATGGGTACTATGTCTGAAGGGGAAATGGAATTAGCCCTCAACGTGATCCTAGATTGTTTTCCCGGGCAAATTATCTACGATAGAGGAGACAGCATAACTGAAGAACCTTTCAGAAATAAAGTGAAACAGAATCTGCTAAGGCGTATAAGCAAAGATGATAGTAAAAACCATTTTCTTGCCTTTCGTAAGCAGGGGAGAGTGTTGGTCTTCCAAAAATGAATTCGCTGGAGGTATGGTGAATTGAATTTATTGATTATTGGCGACATAGTAGGTCGTCCTGGACGGCAGGCTGTAAGGAATTTTCTTCCTGATATTGTGCGCCAGTATAATATAGAATTCATCATTGCCAATGCTGAAAATGCTTCTGGAGGACGTGGACTCACCCGTGAAGTAATGAATGAATTATTGGGTGCTGGGATAGATGTGCTCACTATGGGTAATCATGTGTGGGACAATAAGGAGATATTCAGCTTTATTGATGAGGAACCCCGGCTTATTCGCCCAGCCAACTATCCCCCTCCTTGTCCAGGGCAGGGTTATCATGTTTATCAAGCGGGCTTTAATCAAAGAATTGCGGTTATAAATGTTTCTGGACGGGTATTTATGCCGGCTCTAGATTGTCCATTTCGGACTACTGAACAGATCCTGGCTGATCTTCCTGAAGTAGACTATATCATTATTGATTTTCATGCGGAAGCCACCTCGGAAAAACAAGCTTTTGGTTACTATTTTGATGGTAAAGTTAGTGCCGTGGTGGGAACCCATACTCATGTTCAGACTGCTGACGAACGTATAATGCCAGATGGTACCGCTTATATTACGGATTTGGGTATGACTGGGCCCATTGAATCTGTGTTGGGCATGGATCGTCAGGTAGTAATTAATAAATTCTTGTTGCAAAGACCCGTACGGTTTGAAGTAGCCAAAGGCCCCTCCCAACTGCAAGGTGTAGTTTTAGAACTAGACGAACAAACCCGAAGAGTAGCTCAAATAAAGAGAATCTCCTATAAGAATGCAGAATAGAATGAAAAATTACCATTTCATGGTTAGAAAAAGAAGGAATTAGTATTTATACTGCGAATATAATTTAGGAGAGCACCTAACTATTGAACACAATTGAGGGAGGGTTAGACTGATGGAGGTATTAAAGGTTTCAGCCAAATCCAGTCCAAATTCAGTTGCAGGCGCATTGGCTGGGGTATTACGGGAAAAAGGTGCGGCAGAGATTCAAGCAATCGGAGCAGGTGCCATTAACCAGGCAATTAAAGCGATTGCCATTGCCCGCGGTTTTGTAGCTCCCAGCGGTATGGATTTAATTTGTATTCCGGCATTTACTGACATTATGATCGATGGTGAAGAGCGGACGGCTATCAAACTAATTATTGAACCCAGATAACGGGGTTAGTTCTATTATTTTTTATCTTAAAATAGATCAAAAACCTGCTGTAATAAGCAGGTTTTTTAGTTTATGCTATGGAGGAAATATGCAACTAATTGATTTACACTGTGACACTATTGGCAGGATATTAGAAACTGGGGAGAGTTTGTATAAAAATAGCGGGCACTTTGATCTACAAAGAGCTGAGAAGGCTGGTTTAGTCCTGCAGTTTTTTTCCTTGTTTCTCCCCCCCCAAGAACAAGGTGAAGCTTTAAAGGGAGTAATACGGCAAATAGATCGCTTTTACCAAGAGACCGAACGGTATCCTCACATGGTATATCCCTTACTAAGCATTAAAGACTATAAACCTGATAACCACCGCTTGGCTGCTTTACTGCATTTAGAAGGGGCTGAATGTCTAGGTACTGAACCAGAATACCTGAGAATAATGTACCGGTTAGGGATAAGAAGTGTGGGGCTAACTTGGAATAATCGCAACCTTCTCGCTGATGGGGTTAGAGAAGGTGATAATGACGGTGGTTTGAGTAAGGCGGGGCGAAAGATGGTGCGGGAAATGAGAACACTGGGCGTACTCCTTGATGTTTCTCATATTGCGCCCAATGGGTTTTATCAAGCTATCGATGAATACCAGGGACCCNNGTTTCTCCCCCCCCAAGAACAAGGAGAAGCCTTAAAGGGAGTAATACGGCAAATAGATCACTTTTACCAAGAGACAGAACAGTATAGACACATGGTATACCCCTTGTTAAACATTAACGATTATAAACCTGATAGCCACCGCCTAGCAGCTTTACTGCATTTAGAAGGGGCT
>DLUN01000128.1:7810-9046 GCA_003444615.1 Syntrophomonas sp. | reverse complement strand
GCTATCGATGAATACCAGGGACCCATATTGGTAACTCATGCTAATGCCCGCAGTATATGCGATCATCCCCGCAATTTGAGTGACAGCCAATTGAAGAGCTTGGCAGAAAGCGGTGGAGTAATTGGCTTAAATCAAGTTAGTGATTTTGTGAAGAAGGATAAAAAACCTGATCTGGATGATTTCTTAAACCACGTGGATTATGTAGCCAGTTTGATTGGTGTACAGCATATAGCCCTAGGTTCCGATTTTGATGGAGCTGATCACGTTGTACTTCCTGGAATAGATGCTTATGCTAGGTTAGAAAATTGTTTTCTCCAAAGAGGATTTAGTCGCCAGGAAATGGAAATGATTTTTAATAATAATGTTGAACGGGTACTCCGGCAAATCTTGAAATAGATAGGGAGAAACTATCATGTACGACTTACACGTTCATTCTACAGCCTCTGATGGTCTTTTTACTCCAGCCCAGTTACTAGCAAAGGCCATGGAGATAGGTCTCCAAGGTATAGCTATCACTGACCATGATACCGTAGGTGGAGTTCAAGAGGCCTATAATTTTATGGCTTCCCACTCTATATCCTTCCAGTTTATACCTGGCATAGAAATGAATGCCGAAGTAGACGAAATTGAGGTTCATATCCTAGGGTACTTTATCGACTACCACAATGCCAGGTTATTGAATAGACTAAAAGAAATAAGAGAAGCCCGCTGGGAAAGGGCTAAAAAAATGGTTTATCGTCTGAAAAGTATGGGGTTAGCCATTTCGTTTGCGCAGGTTGAAAAACTGGCCCAGGGTGACTTGATAGGACGCCCTCATGTAGCCCAAGCCCTAATAGAGAAAGGTTATGTTTTTTCCATAAAAGAAGCTTTTCAGAAATATATTGGCAAAGGCAGACCTGCTTATATACCCCGATATAAATTTATGCCCCAGGAGGCTATTCAGTTAATTAAAGAAGCCGGGGGGATTCCTATTTTGGCGCACCCCGGTCTGTTACCTGATAATAACCTTATTTGTGAAGTGATTGCTATGGGAGTGGATGGTTTAGAAGTATATTACCCCGAACATACTCTCCAACAGGTAGATCAATATTTACAATTAAGTCAGCAATTAGACTTATTGGTAACTGGTGGATCCGATTTTCATGGCACGGGAAACGACGAGGGACACGGCCGTCTTGGATGTACCGGAATTGATTTAGATAGATTTAAGTTACTGTCCGAGCACTACAAAAAAAG
>DLUN01000128.1:7097-7558 GCA_003444615.1 Syntrophomonas sp. | reverse complement strand
TAAGTTGCTTATCAGTATTAGTATTTGCCTGCACTGCAGTTGCTAGCTCTGAGGCACACATAGTCCAGGAAGGAGACACCCTATGGATGATAGCCCATCATAACGGTACTACTGTTGAAAAATTGATGGAAATCAATGGCCTCACTTCCGATTCTCTTTCCATTGGACAGGTTATTCTATTAGATGAAGAACAAGCAGCTGGACAAACCTCTGAGAATAAAACCCCTGATAATGTGAAATATGTGGTACAACCTGGAGATAGTTTGTGGAGAATTGCTATAGAGTATGGGATTACCCTGGAAGAACTAATGCGTTTTAATCAGCTTAAGACTGATGTTTTGAACCCAGGTACAGAGCTAATCATCCCTTATCAAGGAGTGGCATCTCGTTCAGGCAGTAACGCAAACGCAGCAAGATTGCTGGAACTAGCGGCCCAGCATTTGGGAACCCCCTACCGTTCT
>DLUN01000128.1:6261-6871 GCA_003444615.1 Syntrophomonas sp. | reverse complement strand
GGTAACCCGGGAACAACTTCTGCCTGGTGATTTGGTCTACTTCCGTTGTGGAGGCGGAATAGTTGACCATGTAGGTATTTACGTCGGTAATAACAGGTTTATCCATTCAAGTTCACCCCGCAGTGGAGGGGTTATTTACTCATCATTAGCAGAGGACTATTATGCTCGTTCCTATGCAGGGGCTCGTCGTATATTGCGCTAGGAGGCCGGAATTGGAAGACAAAGAGTTCAACAAAATACATGAATACTTTGGAATTGATAATACTATTTTTACCAGTGCCGAATGGAATCAACTGCAAAAAACTGAAAACGAAATTGGGCCTGATGCGTTGCTGTCCAAGATTATTGACAAACGTCTCTGGACTAATGCTGAAATTGCGTGGGTGTTACGAAGACTCATTTATTTTTATGGAAAGAAGGATACTTATCTTAAGGAAGCTCCTATCGATAGAATATTTGCCAACATGGTAGGTATTTTGAGAGTATTTTACCTGCTATTTGATCAATTGGACCCAGACATAGACGATAATATGAGAACCTATGTATGCAGTAAATTGGGTGATGCTACTTGGGGAATTAACAGTCGTACCCGCGAGTATTTATACAAGAT
>DLUN01000128.1:3489-6030 GCA_003444615.1 Syntrophomonas sp. | reverse complement strand
AATATTTGGCAGGAATTAATTAGTTGTTGTCGAACATATGGCAATAACAGTAAATAATGTATTATCATGTGGGGCGGGGATTGGTGATGTCTAAACGAGACCGCGAACAAGTAATACGACGGATCATTGATATGGAGGATCGTATATCTAACTGCCAACGTTGCGGAACAGTGATCCGGTGTATTCGCAAGCCTTCCCTGGGCAAAGGGGATCTGGAACCTGAACTGTTAATGGTACTTGAGTCAGATAACCAATATTCCCGGGACATTAATCGGATGATTGAGTTGCGCAACCTAATAAAAACTGGTTTGGGATTTGAAAAAATATATCATACGTACTTAGTCCGCTGCCAGCCTAAAGCATGTCCGTTATATAACAGCATCAACTGCTACACTCATCGAAAACTTCTTGATAAAGAATATCGCTGTGTTCTGAGCCAAAAAGCTTGTGAAGGCATTCCCATACATCCTAACAACGAAAGCATTATTGCTTGTTTGTCATTTCTCATGGAGGAGATTTCCATTCTGAACCCCAAGTACTTGGTACTGTTTGGTGAACGTGTAGCCGAGTATGTGTTAAGAGCCTATGGTTTTTTTGAAAAACCAGATTTAAACCACTGTTACCGGTTTAATGGCCTGACTGTTATTCCTTCCGTAGATGAAGGGAGTTTTTCCCTCCTGGAATGCCAACAAATCAAAAGGAACCTATAATAACTGACTAATAAGATAATGTGAACTTCCCTTTACCGGGAAGTTTTTTGTTATGAACGAAACAGTTGACTAGCCAGTCGCTGTGGGGTTCAGTTCTTTTACCCTGTTGCCTTGAATATGAATTGTCAATAAGGCAACAGTGGAGGCTGAAACCATGAATACAAAGCACTGGTATCAACTGGATCAATCCGAAGTGCTCCATATTTTGCAGACTCGCCTGACCGGACTAAATGCCGGTGAGGTGATCCACCGGCAAAAAACCCACCGGAATATTCTGGACACGGTTAAAAAAGAAAAGCCTTGGCTAATGTTTTTACGCCAGTTTACCGATACCATGGTATTGGTCTTACTAGCGGCTACAGTTATTTCTGGAGCCATTGGTGCCATGGCTGATGCAGTTACTATAATGGCTATTGTGATCATAAATGCCATATTAGGTTTTATTCAGGAGTACCGGGCTGAGCGGAGTCTGGAAGCCATAAAAAACATGGCATCTCCTCATGCTTTAGTTATACGGGAAGGGAAAAAAGCATCTATCGATGCTACACAATTAGTACCGGGTGATATTATATGGGTTGAGGCAGGGGATAAAATACCTGCCGATGTTCGTTTTCTGGAAACATATAGCCTGGAAATTGAAGAAGCTGCTTTAACTGGTGAATCTGTACCGGTAGCAAAGAATAGTATGCCCATCACCGCTGAAACCCCGTTGGCCGAACGATTTAACCTGGGTTTTATGGGAACCTCAGTAACCCGGGGGCGCGGATTGGCAGTAGTAGTAGAGACCGGGATGAATACAGAAATGGGTAAGATAGCGGCGCTAATCGAGTCCACCGAGCAAGTGATGACTCCTTTGCAGCGTAAACTTGACCAACTGGGCAAAACTTTGATAGTAATCTGCCTGGCGGTATGTGGATTAGTGACTGTTTTGGGAATATTTCGCGGGGAAGCGGTCCTAACCATGTTTATGGCGGGTATAAGCCTGGCTGTGGCAGCTATACCAGAAGGGCTTCCCGCTATAGTAACCGTGGTATTGGCTTTGGGTGTACAGCGTATGGCTAAACGCAATGCTATTGTAAGAAAGCTGCCGGCAGTTGAGACTTTAGGATGTACTACAGCTATTTGTTCAGACAAGACTGGTACTCTTACTCAAAACAAAATGACCGTGGTCAAAGCGGCCACCCTTACCCGTGAAATAACCTTCAGTAAAGAGGAAAGTGGAGCAAAAGGATACCTTAGCGTTGCAAATGCTCAGTACATTAAATCCCTGGACGATCCAGCCTTTGTTTACATGATGGAAGCAGCTTTCAACTGTAACAATGCCCAAGTCACCTTCGAACAAGGTAAGGAGTCAGCCGATGGAGATCCAACCGAAATTGCGTTGATGATTATGGCTTATAAGGCGGGCATACGAAATTCCCTTACTCGGGTTCGTGAAATCCCTTTTGATTCCGATAGAAAAAGAATGAGTGTGGTGGTCAAAAAGCATAACAAGTATTTGGTTTTTACCAAAGGGGCCTTGGATAAGCTTATTCCCTTATGCAAAAGCATAGCAGGGGGGGGAAACTATAAAGAGGATATAAATACTATGTTACTGCGGCAGGAACAGTGGGCTCAACAGGCCCTACGAGTATTAGGTTTTGCTTATCAGGAAATATCTGCCCAGGATGCAGCTCATCTGTCTGAAGAAGAACTGGAAAAGGATTTAACCTTACTGGGCATATGCGGCATGATAGATCCTCCCCGAGAAGGTGTAGCAGAATCGGTAAGAATATGCCGCCAGGCAGGGATAACTCCTATTATGATTACCGGTGATCATCCTTTAACCGCT
>DLUN01000128.1:0-3289 GCA_003444615.1 Syntrophomonas sp. | reverse complement strand
GGACTATGCAAAGCCGAGTTTTTGCCAGAGTCACCCCCCAACACAAGAATCGCATCGTAAAAGTATTGCAAAGGTACGGTCATGTTGTGGCTATGACCGGTGATGGAGTAAATGATGCTCCCGCAATAAAGACGGCTGATATCGGAATTTCCATGGGGATAACCGGCACAGAAGTTACCAAGGAGGCATCTTCCATGATATTAGCCGATGACGATTTTTCCACTATTGTTAATGCGGTTTATGAAGGGCGGGCGATTTATGATAATATACGCAAGTTTATCCGCTATTTGCTGGGTTGCAACATAGGTGAGGTTCTGGTTATGTTTATGGCTTCTCTTCTGGCTATGCCTTTACCAATGCTGCCCATTCAAATTCTGTGGGTTAATCTGGTTACCGATGGTCTGCCCGCCATAGCATTAGGGTTGGAACCTCCGGAACCCGGCATTATGAATCGCAAACCAAGATCTGTTAATGAGGGAGTTTTCTCGCAGGGACTGGGATGGGTTATCTTAAGCCGCGGCGTGTTTATCAGTATCATTACTCTAATTAGTTTTAGTATTGGTGTTTACATTAACAGTATAAACGGAATCGATGACTTAAGCCTGGCCCGCACTATGGCTCTGACTACCTTAGTAATTGCCCAGTTGTTTTACGTTTTTGAATGTCGCTCAGAACGTTTTACCCCCTTTGAGCTGGGGTTTTTTAAGAACCCCTTTCTGATTGCTGCGGTATTATGCTCCTTAAGTATGCATCTAATGGTTTTATACATCCCCTTTTTTCAGGGAGTTTTTCATACCGTGGCTATAACTTGGTGGCAGTGGTTAATCATAGTTAGTATGGCGGGAATAAGATTTATATGGAAATACCTTTTGTATGTCGGTAAAATTTTTGTTTCTGGGAATTAGTGTGTTAAAATTGGCCTAAGCAAAACTACCAATTGTTATTGGAAAAACTTCTTTTACTCCAATGATGGTGGGAAAGGTTGGATTAAAGTGGCTAACAGTATGACTGGTTATGGACAGGCTCAGGTCAATAGATCAGGATATCAAATATCTTGTGAGGTTCGCAGTGTTAACCATCGCTATCTGGATACCAATATCCGCATGCCCAGAAGATATGCTCTCTTGGAGGATAATATTAAGGAAGAAATTAAAAAATATGTTAGCAGAGGGCGATTAGAATTCACCATTAACATTGAGAAAACAGAAGCAAAAGCTAGAAATATCAAGGTTGACAAAGATTTAGCCATCACGTATCATAGGTATTTGAAAGAATTAGCAGATGATGTAAATATTTCGCCCCAAATCAAGATTATAGATCTTTTTAGATTGCCAGAGGTCTTTGTTCTAGAAGAAGACGTAGAAGATGTTGAGGAGATCTGGCCGATTTTACAAATAGCTTTAACTGAAGCCATGCAGTCATTGGTAGCCATGCGGAATCGTGAAGGGAACTACCTGATAGAAGACATATTGCAGCGTACCGATTTGATTGCAGATATGGTAACGGAATTAGAACAGAGGTCGCCCCTGGTAGCAAAGGAACATACCGATAAACTCCGTCAACGTATAAGTGAATTAATAGGAAACGAACTACTGGATGAAGCTCGTATTTATCAAGAAGCGGCTCTATTTGCAGAGCGCATTAATGCAACTGAAGAAATTGTCAGATTGCAAAGTCATATCCAACATCTGCGCCAACTACTACAGGAGCAGAATTCTGTGGGACGTAAGTGTGATTTTCTGGTTCAGGAAATGTTCCGGGAAATTAACACGATAGCATCTAAAGCCAATGATTATGAGATGAGTCGCATTGTAGTAGAAACCAAAGCGGAATTGGAGAAGATAAGGGAACAACTGCAAAATTTAGAATAATGGAGGAAGGGTACTGTATGGATATTAGATTAGTGAATATTGGATTCGGTAACATTGTTGCTGCCAACCGAATTGTAGCCATTGTCAGTCCGGAATCAGCCCCGATTAAAAGAATCATCCAAGAAGCGCGTGAGAAAGGCATACTGATTGATGCCACTTATGGACGCAGGACCAGGGCAGTGATTATTGCTGATAGTGCTCATGTGATTTTGTCTGCAGTTCAGCCTGAGACAGTTGCCAATCGACTAAGCTCCAAAGAAAATGATGAACTATAAATTATAGGAAGTGTTTTTAGAAATGACCAGGAAGGGCATACTGTTTGTTATTTCTGGTCCCTCAGGAGTTGGCAAGGGGACGGTTCGGGAGGCTTTGTTAGAGGGCAGGGATGATATCCAAGTATCCATATCTGCAACCACGCGTCCACCCCGAAAAGGGGAAGTAGATGGTGTCGACTATTTTTTTATGGATCGGGAGACTTTCTTAAAAAAAGTAGAGGAAGGCCTGTTTCTAGAGTGGGCTAATGT
Organism: Syntrophomonas sp.; assembly: GCA_003444615.1. GTDB lineage: Bacteria > Bacillota > Syntrophomonadia > Syntrophomonadales > Syntrophomonadaceae > DTU018. Next base: position 894 of record DLUN01000128.1, on the reverse strand, counting down.
ATACTCAAATTTGTACGGTACACCAAGGGATTTCGTGTTAAATCACCTTAACAATGGTCAAGATGTCTTATTAGAAATAGATATCCAAGGAGCCTTGCAAGTCAAGGAAAAGATGCCTGAGGGTGTTTTTATTTTTTTATCTCCCCCTTCCATTGAAGATTTGGCCAAGCGTTTATGCCAGCGGGGAAAAGACAGCCAGAAAAGCATCGAAGAGAGATTAGCTGCTTGTGAGCAAGAGATGCAGCAGATGTGTCATTACGATTATGTAGTTATAAATGACCGGGTAGAGGACGCGGTTAGTAAAATCGAGGCCATTATTGCAGCCGAGCGCTGTCGAATACATCAATAGAATTGGGGTGATAACATATGATCCCTCCGTCAACTAAACAGATTATGGACATTGGGGATAGCAAGTATGCGGTAGTTGTTGCTGTAGCCCGAAGAGCACGGGCGCTTTCTGAGAGTAAAAAGAATGATGAAGACTATCGACTTTCTTCTATGGTTACTGAGGCATTGGATGAAATAATTGCCGGAACCATAAAGATTAGTTCATAATTGGCAAGGAGACTTTATCATGGGTAAAACAGTAGGGATTGGAGTAACCGGGGGTATAGCTGCCTATAAAATAGTTGATTTGGTAAGCCGCCTTAAAAAAGACGGTTTTGAAGTAGTGGTTATCATGACTGAAGGGGCCACTAAATTTGTCACTCCTTTGACATTCAAAACTATGAGCGGACGTGAAGTTCTAACTGATCTGTGGCAGGAATCAGAACATTATAAAGTTCAACATATTGGGGTGGCAGAGGAAGTTGATCTCATGGTAATTGCTCCCGCTACCGCTAATTTTATTGCCAAAATGGCCCATGGAATTGCTGCTGTCTCTTATACACATCT
>DLUN01000242.1:1033-3000 GCA_003444615.1 Syntrophomonas sp. | reverse complement strand
AGATGTGTATAAGAGACAGGCTGACCAGGATGCTACTTTGCAGGAGCGGCTCAACCAGGTAAATCCCGATGACATTCTTACTCTGATTTACACATCGGGGACCACCGGAAAGCCCAAAGGCGCTGTACATACCCACCGAAGCTTCATGAACGGGATTTTTCCGTCGGCTGCGCGATTTCCCGGCACTGGCCCCCAACACGTTTCCCTGGCTATTCTTCCCCTCAGTCATGTTTTTGAACGGATGTGGTCCTATGGCTGCATGAGCATGGGCATACGTATCGCCTATTGTCCTGACCCCAAGCAGTTTCTCGAAGTTATGGAAGTGATCAGGCCGCATTTTATGACCAGTGTACCCCGCATCTGGGAAAAGGTATACGGCACTATCCATGAGGGTTTGAAAACTGCTTCTCCGGTAAAAGCCGGGCTGTTTAATTGGGCGGAAAAGGTGGCCTTACAAGTATACCGCAACCAAGCTGCTGGAATAAAAACGGGAGCATTTTTGCGGGCTCAACATAAACTGGCGGATGCTCTCATCATGAAAAAAGTGCGACATACATTGGGAGCTGAGCGCTGCAACGTTTATCACGTGGGAGGCGCAGCCTTTGCCGCTGAGATCAACGAGTTTTTCCAGGCCTTTGGCATTAACGTTATTCAGGGATATGGTCTAACCGAGTTTTTCCCAGTATGTGTCGGCTTCGAAGACAAAGGCAAACCGGGGGAATGTGGTCCCATGATTCCCATGGTTGAGGCCAGGCTTTCCGACGAAGGTGAAATTCAGCTAAAAGGCGGCATGTGTATGCAGGGTTATTATAATAATCCTCAGGCAACCGCCGATTGTTTCACCGAAGATGGGTGGTTTAAGACCCAGGATATTGGAGAAATAACGGTTGTTAATAAAAACGGCACCGATTACACTTACATAAAGATAACTGATCGTATCAAAGACTTGATTATTACCGCGGGGGGTAAAAATATTTCACCCCAGCAGATAGAAGTGCGTTTCGGAGAAAACCTGTTTATTGAGCAGTTTGTGACTATTGGAGAAAAGCGACCTTATATTACTGCCCTTATAGTGCCGAATTTCGTAGTCTTGGAAGACTACTGCCGGCGTAACAATATATCATTCAGCTCCCGTGAAGAGCTGATTACTAATCCACAGGTAATCAAACTCTATGAAGATATAGTTGCCAAACACAACGAAGCTATGGCCCGGGTCGAGCAAATCAAAAAGTTTACTCTGCTGGTGAACGAGCTGACCCAGGAAAGCGGAGAGCTGACTCCGACCATGAAGCTAAAGCGCAAGCAGATTGACGAGAAATACAGCGATGTAATCAATGCTATGTATGAGTAATCTGATTTTGGGCAATAGGCCAATAAAAATATAGGAGGTATGTGCTAGTGGAATACAAACTCTTAAAACTGGAAAAAAAAGAAGGGGTGGGCATAGTCTATTTTGACAATCCCAAAACCATGAACGCCACGAACCCTCAGTCGGTGGCAGAGCTTACCGCAGCTTTTATCGAAGTTAATAACGATCCTGAGGTAAGGGCAGTTATCATTACCGGGGGAGACAAGGTTTTTGCCGCTGGAGGTGATATACCTTACATGTCTGAAGCGACGCCGCAGGAAATGGAAGAGTTCATCGGCAATGCCCATGCGATGGTTGAGCTGATCACCTCATCACCCAAGCCTTATATTGCAGCCATTGCTGGACCAGCCCTAGGCGGTGGAACAGAAATCTCCCTGGCCTGTGACATACGTATTGCTGCTGATAACGCCATAATGGGGCTGCCGGAAATTAATCTGGCCATTGTACCGGGATGTGGCGGAACCCAGCGTTTGGGGAGAGCTATCGGCTGGAGCCGGGCCAGGTATTTGGTATTAACCGGCGATATTATAGATGCTCAGACTGCGTTCAACATGGGTATAGTGAATAAAGTGGTACCCGTAGCTGAGCTGGAAGAAGC
>DLUN01000242.1:0-696 GCA_003444615.1 Syntrophomonas sp. | reverse complement strand
AAGCCGGTCTATACGGGCAAATAAAGCAGCATAAAGAACTTATGCCAGGCTGTTTATAGTCCTCTGGCACTAGCTGAATATGAGGTGAAGTTATTGGCACACAATAAGGGCGGCAAAGGGGCCATACTCGATGCAGCCAAAAAAGTAATTGCCCAAGTTGGAGTCCACAAGGCCAGTGTGCAATCAATTGCGGATGAAGCCGGACTCAGCAAGGGCGCAGTTTATTATCACTATCAAAGCAAAGATGAGATATTGTATGCCCTTATCGATCAGTATTTGCGTGCAGCCATAAGCCCTTTTAAGACTTCCCTTATTTCCTCCGGTTCACCGGAAGAGCTTAAAGAGAGTTTGCTGTATGGTATCCGGCAGCGTCTGGAAGCCATGGAACACAACCAACTGCAGTTTTATCTGACCCATGAAGCCATCAAAAGCAATAAAGGCATGCAAGAGCGATTGGGCAGTAAATATCGCGGTTGGGTAGATATGTCAGAGCAGGGCATGCATCGTGCTTATGAGATTGAAACCCCACGTCTGAACCGTGCCCTGGCAGCTACTCTAATCGCTGCTATCGATGGCCAGGTGCTGCAGCTTCTTTTAGAAGCCCAAATCGTAAGTATAGAAGAACTCATGGGTGTATGGGAGATGCTGGTTTATAGAGGTATTCCGCATTTGATGGAAGACTTGCTGGCCATGGAA
>DLUN01000107.1:5948-6339 GCA_003444615.1 Syntrophomonas sp. | reverse complement strand
AGATGTGTATAAGAGACCAACGTCGAGCTAACCACGGCTTTGCAGGAGTATTAGCCGGCTCGCTCCAAGACTCCCCGCCCGGCTAATACTCCTGCTTATGCCGACCAGCAATGCTTTCATTCATCAAAGACGGCTACTTGCCCTGGAAGTTGGGCTTGCGTTTTTCAAAGAAGGCGGCGGGGCCTTCCTTGAAGTCCTCGGTGCCAAACAGGAAGCAGGAGCCCAGCTGTTCAAACTGTAATCCCACTGACAAAGCAGTATCGTTGGCCAGGTTGACAGCTCTCTTAGCTACGGTTACGGCCAGCGGAGGCTTATTGGCAATTCTCTTGGCCAGTTTGTTAGTAAAGTCCATCAATTCATCATCTGGCACCACAAAGTCCACCAGGCCGAT
>DLUN01000107.1:2434-5685 GCA_003444615.1 Syntrophomonas sp. | reverse complement strand
CGCTGGGTAGCTCCCATATCGGGTGACATACCGAAGTTAATCTCCGGCACGCTATACGTGGCGGATTGGGCAGATACGCGGATATCACAGCTGAGGATATTTTCCACCGAGCCACCGATACAGGTGCTGTGTACAGCCGTAATAATAGGTTGAGGCAGCTTTTCCCAGCGGTTATAGTATTCCTGCAGTTTCTGGATATAGCGTATAGCATACTGGGGCGTTCCTTGTTCCAGTACGGAAACATCGATCCCGGCGGAAAACAGTTTGCCTTTAGCGCCTAGAATTACCACCCGAATATCAGTGTCGGCAAATAGATCATCTTGCACCTGATAAAATTCATCCAGGGTATCCAGGGTAAAACTGTTTAAGGCCTGGGGTCGATTGATATAGACGTAAGCAATGTGACCCTGTTTTTCAAATACGAGGTCTTTCAGTTCCATGGTTTCACCGCCCTAAAATTAGTTATTTCATAGGTGGTATTCGACGGGAAAACGAAATATCCTATCCTGAAATAATTTTGTGCATAGCTTTGCAATAAATTTACTTCCCTGGTGTGAATCTCAAAAGGTAATTATAAGATAAGAAGCGAAATTTAACGACATCACCAAAAGCAGGGTGGTTACGATGGTCAAGGTTAGCGCAGTTAACATTAAAGATGCAGTAATTGACAGCGATTGTCTAAAGTATTTGTCGGAAGAGAAGAGACAGCGTCTATCTGGGATGAGGTATCCTCAGTCATTGGCCCATTCCCTTATTGGCGACTTGCTGGGGAGGTGCCAGACTTGGTAGAAAAGTTTATTGCGGTTTTACATGTTGCTAATTTAAGTAACCAGCTAGTTTAAGTAACCAAGAGAATATCTCCTAACCTTCGAAAGTATCCAAGAAGGGGACAGATCTACTGCCCCCTCTTTTACTTTTCATTGTTCAGGGTCTTTCTCCCCAGGCTCCTGGCTGGCCTCTATATCTTTGTTTCCCAGACGCCCGCTGCGCAGTGCTGCCTCGCGTAATAGAAACTCAATATGGGCGTTTACACTGCGGAATTCATCAGCAGCCCATTTTTCCATTACTTCATAGAGTTTAGGATTCATGCGTAGTAGAAAAGACTTTTTCTTTGCCATTTCCTTTTATCCTAATACAATGTTCCTGTGTTAATTACCGGCTGAGCCGAGCGGTCCGACACAATAGCCACCAGGAGATTATTGATCATGGCTACTTTACGTTCTTCATCCAGGTCCACAGTTTGGTTCTCTTCTAATTGGGCAATAGCCATCTGAGCCATGCCAACTGCCCCTTCTACGATTTTCTGGCGCGCAGCCAGTATAGCGGAGGCCTGTTGACGCTGCAACATGGCACTGGCTATCTCGGTGGCATAGGCTAAATGGGTTAAGCGGGCTTCCAGAACTTCCACCCCGGCTACGGCTAGGCGTTCCTGAAGTTCATGCGCTAATTCGGCTGCCACTTCCTCGGCATTACCCCGCAGAGAATAGCCGCCTTCTTCAAAAACATCATAGGGATACTTGGTGGCTACATGACGCAGAGCAGTCTCACTCTGTATTTCTACGAAAGTTTCATAGTCATCCACGTCGAACACAGCTTTAGCCGAACTTATGACCTTAAAAACAATTACCGCTGCGATTTCTATAGGATTACCGTCTACATCATTCACTTTTAACATTTTACTGTTAAAATTACGTACCCGTAAAGATACACAACGACGGGAAGTGAGTGGCACGGTAAGCCACATGCCATCATCAACAATAGTTCCTACATACCGGCCAAAAAAGGTCAGCACCCGGGCTTCATTGGGCTGAACAATAGTAAAACCACTGCCCAGTATGCCCACTATCACAACGATTACCGCCGCCAATGCTATTGACCAAGGCAGTGCTATTTCAATAAAAAACGTATATACTGCTAACCCTAGCAACAGCAAGATAATTGCAATGCCTAAAAAGCCATTCATTTTCCAGGCTGGTTTTTCCTTCATTATTATTTCCTCCTCCATGTTTATTGCTATTATTATGATATCACTTTTATAGCATTTTGCAAGCAGGGAAAAGCAATAATATTTTGCCTTTCCCCTGTGCATTCTAATCGAAAAGGAGTTTTTAGTATGCGGATTAGTCAACCTAATAAACTTGTGGGAAAGATAATGGATGTTAAACCGGGACAGGATATGGCAGAAGTTATTATTGATGTGGGAGACAGACCTGTATATGCCACCATTACCATGGGGGCCGCCCAGGCTATGGACCTGCACCCCGGTGATGAGGTATTTGCTCTGTTTAATTCTACTGATGTCAGTTTGATTAAACATAATAAAGAAGAACGGGATTATGGGGTATAAACCAGCATATTGCGCGTAGTGGCCCCATAAAGGGGCCTTTTTTGTTAATAATAGTAAAAAGTTGCACACTAATTGATATTTTTCCTGGTATATTTTACTATGATAATGTACGATTTAATAACGGCAGGGAGGGTAGAGCTATGACACGGGGCCAGATGTTTTTCCTATTTTTAATGATATGTACAGCCGTTATAACCGGTACTGCTTTGGGTATTATAAGTAACTTTGACATATTGCAACAGCAATCACAATTAGTGATCACTTCAACAGCTACAGCCAGTGATGAGTTGCCCAACGAGGAACAATCAGCGGAAAAGGGCGATTGTCAAGAACAAACATCGTCAGGCTCAACGTCGGTGGCTAGCTATGACCAAGTGAGCCGCTCTACTCAGTTAATGGTGGTTACCGCCCAGGAAAAAGAAGAGATCAGGAAAATGATGCTGCAGTTGGGTATGTCAGAAGATGAGCAGGAATCTGATTTTATCAGCAAATTCCAGCGTAGTCATAATTTAAGCATCACCGGTACTCTTGATTCCCAAACCCTTAATACCATGATAAAGCAAGTCACCTATAATAGCGCCGCTCGTGCAACAAACTCATCTCCATACAGATAATTCCAGATTTTACGAAGATATTCGATAAAGTAGTTATTAACCTGCTCTATTTCTCTATACTCATTTTTAGGTTTAGGCTAAATTTCAGTCAATTTTTCAAATACTATTATGCTATCATATGGATAAGCGAAAAATTTATCCTCTGGTTTATAGTGTTTAAATATCTAAATAGCAACCTTATATAGTTCATAAAGATAAATTACCCCTTAAATACTGGATCGCATACATAATAGTTATTGGGTTTGAGTTCTGGACAGGCACTCTCCACTAGTTGTCAATGGGATTTATGC
>DLUN01000107.1:0-2112 GCA_003444615.1 Syntrophomonas sp. | reverse complement strand
CTCTTTCTTTCTAACACGGGGCACTCATATCAAGGGGAGGTGGTAGGTGGTATTGTGATGATATCACAATGTAGGTTTACTGAATCACAAGAATTGTATAAGGGGGTTTATTAATGGAAATCAATAAGATTGCGGTTTTGGGTGCAGGTACCATGGGTATGGGTATTGCCTGGGCAGTAGCTGGTGCAGGCAAAAAGGTCGTATTATATGATATTAAACAAGAAATAGTAGACAAAACTCTCGCTCGGATCGGCAAAGGTTTGGCTAAAGCTGAAGAAAAGGGCCAGGCTCCTGCGGGCGCTAAAGATTTTGTCACTGGCAATATCACTGGTACCGTTAACATGCAAGATCTAGCAGATGTAGACTTTGTTATTGAGTCCGTGGTAGAAAACATGGACATTAAGAAGCAGGTTTACGCTGAATTAGGTAAGATTCTGAAACCAGAGGTTATTGTTGCCACCAACACTTCCTCCTTGTCTATTACTGAAATAGCTGCCGCCTATCCTGATCCCTCTAAAGTAGTTGGCATGCATTTCTTCAATCCCGCAATGGTTATGGCCTTGATCGAGGTTATTCCTGCTATTCAGACTTCTGACGAAACAGTGGAAGCAGTTATGGAACTTTCCAAAGCCATTGGCAAGAAACCAATCAAAGTAAAAGAAGGCCCCGGCTTTGTTGTAAACCGCATTCTGGTTCCCGGAATGAACGAAGCTGCTTTCATACTCCAGGAAGGTCTGGCCACTGTTGAAGATATCGATAAAGCTATGAGACTGGGTGCTGGATGGCCCATGGGACCCTTTACCCTGTGTGACATGGTGGGACTTGATATCGGTCTGGAAGTCTGCAACGTTCTCTTTAGAGAAACCGGAGATCCTAAGTATCGGCCCGCTGGAGTCTTGAAGCAAATGGTTCGGGCAGGCTGGTTAGGCAGAAAGACCGGCAGAGGCTTCTACGATTACAGCAAGAAATAGTTTTCTAGCCATTTGGGGTGGGACAAAGGAGGTTAAAATATGTCTTATCGAGATAAACAATACGAAACTTGTTTGATAAGTTTTGAGGAGCCAGGCATAGCAATACTGGAACTCAATCGTCCTAAAGCATTTAATGCTGTAAACATAAAACTACTGGAAGAATCTTATGAAATCATGGAAGGTTTCCACCTCGACCCTGAGGTCCGGGCAATAATCATCAAGGGTAATGATAATGCCTTTGCAGCTGGAGCTGACTTAAAGGCGGTTCATCAGTTCAATGCCTTTGAAGCCCGCGACTTCCTGGATAAGGTTCATAAAACTGTTTTCATGATTGAAGATAATCATAAACCAACCATTGCTGCTGTTAATGGATTGGCTCTGGGCGGTGGTTTGGAGATGGTGTTAGCTTGTGATATACGGATCGTTGCCGATAACGCCACCTTGGGATTACCGGAAATCAATCTGGGAATTTTCCCCGGTGCCGGTGGAACCCAGCGCTTCCCACGCAGTTCTTCGATCTGTATCGCCAAACAGTACATATTCACCGGCGACTTCTTTGACGCAGCTACTGCGGAAAAAATCGGTCTGGTGAATATGGTTGTTCCTGCGGCGGAAGTCATGGATACTGCCCGCAAATTTGCTAGAAAGCTTTGCAGGAAGTCTCCTCTAGCCCTGAGAGAAGCCAAACAGGCAGTGAATATGTCCATGAATCTGGATATTAAGTCCGGCTGTCGTGCAGAACAGATCGCTTGGTCGATGCTGTTCTCATCTGAGGATCAAAAAGAAGGCATGACAGCTTTCTTAGAAAATCGTAAGGCTGACTTTAAGGGTAAATAAGGTTTAAGGTGTATTCAACCTGCTTGAAGCGGTATGATGATACCACTCCCCTGCGGTTCGCTCCCGCAGGTCTACACAGTCATTATAAGCGCTTCAACAGCAGGATGAAACGGTATAGAAAAGGGATTCAGTAAGTAAACTGAATCCCTTTTTTTACAGGGCTCTGGCTAAGCCCCGGTAAACTCTTCCCCGCAGAGTATCGACGGTGACCAGCATTCCATCCTTCAATATGCTGGTAGCATCCTTGGCGCCTACAATGACAGGAATACCAGCATTCAAACCCATAATAGCCGCATTGGAAGTT
>DLUN01000003.1:3562-4847 GCA_003444615.1 Syntrophomonas sp. | reverse complement strand
GCCTTAATTCCGGCTCTTAATATCTCAGCAATGTAAGCACCACTGGTGAGTCCCAAGGCTATTATGGCCGATGACAGGGGATCATTATCATAAAACATGGGCAGAATTCCGAAATAGAGCAAAAATATCTGCACAAATAGCGGGGTGCCCCGAAAGAAATCAATATAGGCCGTGGATATTGCGTATAAAATTTTATTTTTGGAAAGCTTACCCAGACCGGCAAATAAGCCCAGAACCATTCCCATAGCTACGGACAAGGTGGTAATAAAAATGGTGTACCAGGCTCCTCCCAGGAAATAAACAAAGTTCTCAGCTACCACCTTAAAACCATGGGATGTGGTGATGGCATCTAATATTCCCAGCCCAAACGTAAATTCTGACAATAGCATAAGGTGTTCCTCCTACCCAGACATAGTGAAAGCGCGAAGGACCGCCTCGCGCTTTCGAGAGTGGTTACTAATACTACTAATGGCTCCCTTTATTTAATCCATTTATTATAAATCTCATCGTAAGTACCGTTTTCTTTAATTTTGGCTAAGCCCTCATTTAGCATTTCCAGCAGTTCGGTATTACCCTTCTTAACCGCAATGCCATACTGATCATCAGCCGAGAACATTTCTCCGACCATCATGACGTTGGTATCTTCCGTAGTCTCAATGTAGTTGGCAGTTACCGGATAATCATTTACTACCGCATCAACGCCGCCTTTCTCCAACTCAATAAAAGCTAAACCGATATCATCAAAAATGCGTACTTCTGTACTGGCCTCTTCCTTTTTAACTCCATCACAGTAGGCTGCTCCGATGGTTCCATTTTGAGCTGCTAGTTTTTTGCCCTTCAGATCTTCGGTGCTCTTTATATCCTGATTATCCTTATGCACTGCAATGATTAAACCAGCATCAAAATAAGCATCTGTAAAATCAACCGATTCTAAACGTTCTGGAGTTATTGACATACCAGCAATAGCAGCATCAATCTTACCACCTTGTACTGAGGGAACCAGAGCTTTGAAGTCCATATGTTTAATCTCTACTTCATAGCCTTGAACTTCGCCGATGGCACGGATTAGCTCCATGTCAAATCCAGTTAATTCACCACTGCTTTCCTGCATTTCAAAGGGCGGGAAAGTAGCATTAGTTCCAACTACCAGCTTTTTAACTTCTGTTGCTGTACCATTATCGCTTTGGGCTTCATTATCTGCCTGTCCGCCACACCCAACCAAGGCAAAAGCCATGGCCAAAACCAACAGGCTGGCCAGTATTAGCTTTACAAAATTTCTCATTAA
>DLUN01000003.1:0-3236 GCA_003444615.1 Syntrophomonas sp. | reverse complement strand
GTTAATCTACTGCGCAATCGTATTGGAGCCGAACTCAGCATGCTATTGGTGGCCTTTATTTGGGGGACCACCTTTGTTATTGTAAAAAATGGGCTTAATGATATTGAACCTTTTCTTTTTTTGGGGCTGCGGTTTATTCTAGCCTTTCTTGTGTTGGCTGCCCTGGCAGGTAAAAATATTTTGCGAGCAACTCTAGCTACCTGGCTGGCAGGTTCATTATTAGGTATCTTTTTGTTTATAGGTTATACTTTTCAAACTATCGGACTGCAGTACACAACTTCATCCAATGCCGGCTTTATAACCGGGGTTAGTGTAGTTCTGGTTCCCATTATAGATTCAACCCTAAAAAAGGCCTGGCCCTCTGTCAGTACCCTGATAACCGTGGTGATTGCTGCCGCCGGTCTGTTTCTTTTATCAGTTCCCGCCGGTCAGTTTCGTTTATCCTACGGGGATATGCTGGTTTTAGTCTGTGCCTTCGGTTTTGCCATTCATATTGTTTTGGTAGACCGTTATTCCCACAAACACGATGTAGTAGCTATTACCGCCGTACAAATACTGTTCGTGGGCATAGTGTGCCTGGGAATAGGTTTGATTTGCGAAACCTGGCCGGTAAAACTTACCCCCAATGCTGTGCGGGCTATCCTGATCACTTCGATTTTAGCTACCTCACTGGCTTTTCTTCTGCAAAATGGCCTGCAAAAATACAGCACACCCACTCGTATCGCAGTAGTCTTAACTATGGAGCCTGTTTTCGCGGCCATGGCCGGATACCTTTGGGCCAGTGAACTGCTTAGCCCCCGAGCCCTGATAGGGGCTGCACTGATTTTGTGCTCTATGCTTTTTGCTGTATTATCACATCCCAGTTCTTCCTCGGCATCTGTCGACGAAAATCTACAGGTTTGACTTGCCAGACCCGATTCTTATCTGTAAAGATTATCATATAGAGATTTTTGGGGGGACGGTAGTGCGGGGAGAGTTGTTTCGTAAACAGATTTTATACCGGCAGGGTGATATCTATGTCTTAAGAAATACCATGCCTTTTCCTCTACGGGAAAGCAACGCTTTTATGGCTGAATCTGAGCAAGGCTGGACAGTGATTGATACCGGTGTTAATACTCCTGAAAATCAGCAACGCTGGACATTAGCGTTAAAAGAAATCGGCATATCCTTCCGGCATATTCAAAGAATATATATTACCCATTATCATCATGATCATCTAGGTTTAGCTGGGTGGCTACAGGAAAAAAGTGAGGCCCAGGTTTTCCTGCCCCCACCTGACCTGCTCACCTTTAATACTTATATTAGTAGTGACCAATACTACCCGGCAGTTAAGGACCTTTGTCTGCAGGCGGGTTGGAACCACCAGTTAATAGAGTCTTTGGCTGATGACGTGAAAAGCATTGATGTTTTAATGCAGCCCTACCCCTACCTATCTTCCCTTCCAGAAGATAGTCAATTGGAATTTGGCGGCTGTAGGTATAGAACATATCTGGTTCCTGGTCATTCTGATGGACATATAGTATTTATTGGTGATAATGGCTGGCTGCTGGGGGGTGACAACCTGATTAAACACACCATACTGCATCTGACTGACTGGCCTCACACTCGCCTGGTTAACCCCCTGGAGGATCACCTGCAAGCTCTGCAAGAACTGGACAGCCTTGACATCAAGCTAGTATTGCCAGGACACGGCATGTGCTTTTCCCATCTGACCGAAAAAATCGAGGCAGTGATAGAACATCATGAGAAAAGAAAAAACCAAGTGCTCCAAGGCCTAAAGGGTATTTCATCTGCCTGGGATCTGGCTGTTAAACTGTTTGGGGATAATCCCTATATTCATATCAAACGATTAGTATTAGCTGAAACCTTGGCCTATCTCAATGCCCTAGCCAGTCAACAGCAAATAGCAGTTGAACAACAGGCCGGGATAAATTACTACAAAAGACTATAATGATTCCAAACGGGAGCGAAGCCACTTTTCATTAACTCCACTGATTTCAATTATTTTACTCTGGCTGGTTTCTCCATGCACAATTGCTATATCCTTCCGGGGAATATCCAGTAAACCGGACAGGAATTTGATTAGAGCTTGGTTGGCTTCTCCGTCAACTGGCGGCGCGGTTAGCTTGATTTTCAAGAAACCATCCAACTCCCCACTTACCATATTTTTAGATGAACGGGGCTGCACTCTAACCGCCAGGCGCACACCATCCTGAACAGTCATTATATTAATCATCATGGGCTCCTTGGCTAATATTTATGGACTCCAGCCGTTCCATCATCTCTTTTAAGTCTTTGCCATAGAAAAAGTCCGACAATTCCTCTATTTTGTGCTGATTTTTGTCAAGCATTTCCAACTGCACGTTAATCTGAGCTCTTAACTCGGTATTAAAAAGATTCATTCGTTTTATTATCTCCTGATAGACCATTAATACATCCGATATTCTACGTTTGGATTCCTCTAACATTAGCTGGGCTTCTTTTCTAGCTGCCTCTTTAAGATCTTCTGCGGTTTGTTGAGCTAGAATCAAGCTGTTATTCATGGTCTCCTCTATGCGGTGATAACGAGTTAATTCGTGCTCTAACTGTTGAATCCTTTCACGTATTTTGGCATTTTCACTGTACAGTGTTTCATAGTCCTGGGCAATGCGTACCAAAAAATTGCGTACCTCGTCCTCACTATACCCACGTACAGCTTTGCGAAATTGTTGATTGCGAATCTCCATAGCAGTGATCATTTTTGGGCATCCTCCCTTTTTTTCAACCAAAGGTTATCTACCGACAAAACAGCCTGAGGTTAGTCCCTGGGGGTAGCAGTTTAGTAAACGTTGGTAGGGTTCACCACTTTCCCATCGTCCCTGGGATAATTGCTGCAACCCCTCTTGATAGATGGAAACTACCTCATACAAGTCACTGGCTGGCATATACTGTCCTTCTATACGCAAACCATTGGCAGCGTCTTTCGCCAGTACAGGTAAATAATTATAGAGGCAAATATCATTAGGCAAATAAATATGGTTGCGACACTGGTCATCGCTGTAAATCATATAATACTGCCCTAGTTCATCTATTAAGAAAGCCCCTTCTTCCTGGCAAGATACTGAACAAGGTTTTTGTGCGTCACCAGCAGCTGCTTTAATCAGACATAAGTCGGTTATCAAAGCACGCTGAGGCCCATGCACGATTACATCCACACTCATACCCGATGCAAGCAAGGCCAGGATATCGGCAAAAGT
>DLUN01000004.1:1652-3076 GCA_003444615.1 Syntrophomonas sp. | reverse complement strand
AGATGTGTATAAGAGACAGAGTCCTTGATTAGCATGGTATCTCCCATATGGAGAATCGGGACATACCACCAGGGGCAGGAAAAAGAGAATATAGGCTAGCCCTGCCATAACCTTACTGCTTTCAATATCTTCTGGGGTATAGCTTGTTCCCATGTTAAGATCCGACACAAAAACACCTCCTGATTTTTTTATTTAGCAGCTCTGATAGTCCTGAATATATATGAATGGCGGATAACCGTGTATCACCCCTAGGGTGATTATCCTCTTTCAGTCAATAAAATCACCTTGGGAGTGAAGCTGTTTTGTGAGAATTTTTACATTTAACGATAAAGAAGGTATTTCCTCTTTTTGGTCAAATAATAAAGAGCATAATCTGATAAAGTTCTCGTGGAAAACGAGGGGTAGAGGTATATGAGAAAACATTTGTTCCTCTTGATAATATTAATGGTTATAACCATACCTATTTGGTTAGGATGCGGTGCATCTACAAAATTAGATCCCTCTCATCCAGTTACCCTTAACCTCTGGCATAACTATGGCGGTCAGCTCAAGGATACTATGGATGCCATGATTGATGAATTTAATGAAACCACCGGAGCCGAACACGGGATTATGATCAATGTTACTTCTATATCAGGAAGCGCTACTCTCCATGAAAAGTTGACCATGGCAGCTTATGGCGACCCAGGGGCACCTGAACTGCCTGATATAACTACGGCTTATCCCAAAACCGCTCTTCTATTAGCTGAGAAAGGATTGCTAGTTGACTTAAACGACTATTTTACACCCCAGGAACTAGACGCCTACATTACAGAATTTATAAGGGAGGGCCGTATAGAAGGAGACCATCTCTATGTTTTCCCCACTGCTAAATCGACAGAAGTTCTATTTGTAAACACTACCATATTTAACCGTTTTGCCAGCGACACGGGGGTTCGTTTAGAAGACCTGCATAGCTTTGAGGGAATCGCCAGAACCGCGGAATTGTATTATGAATGGACCGATCAACTAACACCGGAGGTTGCTCATGACGGCAAAACCTTTTTCATGCCTGATTCGCTATTAAATTACTCGCTCATCGGCAGTCAGCAATTAGGAGCCGATTTTATCAAAGATGACCGGCTCAATATTGCTGCTCCCGAATTTCAAAAAGTGTGGGATTATTACTATAAGCCTGCCGTATTAGGTCATGTAGCTATATTTGACGGTTATGCCACCGATCTGGCAAAAACCGGTGATATTGTGTGCTCCATTGGTTCCACAGCGGGGGTATCCTTTTTCTCTCCCAGGGTAACTTATGCGGACAATACTTCAGAGCCTGCTGAACTGGCTATACTGCCCTATCCGGTTTTTGAGGGAGGCAAAAAAATAGCCATACAAAGGGGCGCCGGTATGAGCGTTATTAATACTTCTCCGGAAAAGGC
>DLUN01000004.1:0-1398 GCA_003444615.1 Syntrophomonas sp. | reverse complement strand
TATCTGCCCGTCACGAAAGAAGCATATGGTGAAATTATGTCCCAGGAGATTGAACAAGCTGCTGATAACAATATGAAAAAGCTGCTGCAAACCTGCCAGCTGATGCAAAGGGAATACGAGTTTTTCATACCACCGCTATTTGAAGGAATTGACCAGCTCCAGGATCAATATGAAAGCCAGCTTCGTGAGACAGCCAGCAGTTCCCGCCAGTCCTATCTCAACTCTATGGCCAGCGGCGACTCAGTGTCTGCTTATGAAGAAATGGCTATTGATGCCTACCAGGACTTTGTAGAAAGATGGGCCGGGAACTAATAGGCCGACCAGTGAGGGACATTCCCATTGAATATGAAAGAACTTTCGAAAAGCTATTTAATAGAGCGGTTTGCATCATCGGCTGAAGCCGGTTTACCTATGGGGATTAGACTTTTTTTGCTCCTAATGGTGTTAGTGATAACTATCATGTTAGGAGTAATAGCCATCCTTATAATTGCAGGCATTTTTACCGCCGGTATATCGGAAAGTGAGAGACTGGTGGAAAATGAACTCAATCATACAACAGCGGAAATCTCTCGCCAGTACGGGGAGCTTTCCGTGCAGGCTATTGAGTTTGCCAAGCAGTTATCCCAGAGTATCGAAAAAACCTCCCAGCAACTGGGGATCCCTGTAGCCCACCTGCAGGAGCACCCCGATAAACTTGAGGAAGTAATAGCTGCCCAATTTGATCTGGCCTATTTGTCTCTGCAAAAATCTAAGAGCAGTGGTATTTTCTTTATCCTCGATGCTACAGTTAATCCCCAGCTCTATAATGCCCAATACTCTAAGGCGGGGTTGTACTTAAAAAACATGGAGCCCAATATTATAAGCTCTTCAGCTCCTAATATCATAGTATTTCGTGGCTTTCCCAGTATTGGCCGCTCTAATTTACTGTCACTGGATACCCAATGGCAAATGGAATTCGATATACATCAGGCTCCTTATTATCATCGCCCTATGGAAGCGGCCCGTCTTAACCAGGAACTGCCCTTATCCCGGCTGTATTATTGGACTCCGGCCCTTACCCTACCCGAAACCAGCGGGGAAGTGATGTTATGTTCAGTTCCCTTAATTGATTCCCAGGGTAATGTTTTTGGAGTTTGCGGCGTGGAGGTAAGCGGGATGTTCTTTAAGCTGTCCTACATGCCCCATCAAACCTTTTTTAATCGTCTATTCTGCGTGCTGGCTCCTCAATCCGGCTCCACTCTGGACTTAAGCCAATCCCTGGTATCAGGGGGCTACTCGGTCAGAAATATCGTTCGCAATAACTCCCCTTTGCTCATCACCAAGAACGAGCGCTCTTTTTACAATTACCGGGAAGGCAATAATTCGTTTTGGGGGCTGCATACCCCGGTACGCTTATAT
>DLUN01000197.1:1736-5186 GCA_003444615.1 Syntrophomonas sp. | reverse complement strand
TTTCCCATCAAGGGATCCATGCCGTAATTGGCTAAAACCCGGCGCCCTTCCTCTTCATAAACAGCCTTGCGAAACTCTTCAAAACTCAGTTCAGCTACCCGCAATAGGTTATACTCACGGCCTACATTTCCCGTGGAGTGAGCGTCAGAATTAGAGAGAAAAGTAAATTGGCGGGTTTCACTAATGGTATCCGCCATTTCGGTATCCGCACTGAGCCCTAACTCCAAAGCCCTTATGTGATCAACTTCCTTGCCTAAGTAAGACCGGAAAGAAGGTGACAGCATACCATAAAAGCCCTTATGAGGTGTAAAGGCGTGAGCCGGACAGAATACTCCCTCCAGTAAATGGGCCAGATTTATTAATTCCACCATGCTGGCTTGACAGCGCTGGGTTGACAACTCCTGATTTTTGACCCGGGAACGCATATATTTTTGATATTTGTAGAGGCTGTCCAGGTGAGGAAGATAGACAATAACATGTACTCCCTCCTGGGTTTCCACTTCACACCCTGTCAATAGCATAACTCCATGGGGAGCTATGAATCCGCCCCGGTGATGAGTTCTCAGCACACCCTTTTCCACCATCTGCTCTATTTCTGCCAGCACCGGGGCAGTTCCTGCATCCACAATCCCAATCATATCCAGTCCTTTACGGGACACAGTATCTTCCAGGAGACTGGCCAGAGTAAGACTGCGGGAAGCCGTGATTTTCACCGGCCTGCCGTTGGCCCTGCCAATATGAATATGTAAATCCGCGAAAGCATTGCGCAATTTTATTATCTCTCCATTTGATGATAGGCATATTGAATAGCAATAATGCTCTTACCATCAACTATTTCACCGGTAAAAATGGCTTTATAAGCGTCCTCCAGGCTCATTTTTACCAGTTCCACAAACTCATCCCGATCCGTATGGCTTTCTCCCACTTTAAGATCCCGGGCTAGATAAAGATGCAGCTGTTCATCACAAAAACCCGGAGCACTATAATAGGATAATATGGGCTCCCAGGACTCGGCCGATAATCCCGTTTCTTCGTGCAATTCCCTTACCGCACAATCTAATGGCTTTTCGCCAGGCTCTAAAGTGCCCGCCGGTATTTCCAGAAGCACCCTTTCCAGGGGTTTGCGATATTGTTGCACCAGCCATACCCAACCATCTTCATCTACCGGCAATATAGCCACAGCTCCAGCATGATTCACTATTTCCCGGGTGCTGGTGGAGCCATCCGGAAGCTTTACCGTATCTACTTTAACGTTTATGATTCTACCCGTAAATATTTGCTGGGAAGAGATAGTTTTTTCATAGAAATTCATATATTGACCTCCTGCATAAAAATACCCTTAATAACATACACTTCCTGCAGAGGTGATGACAAGAATGAGTTTATGGGTAGGAAAATCCGGCTTTTGGTTTACAGGACGCTTAGATGATTTAATCACCCTGCTGTCTGCTTATCCTCCTGGTACTACTTTAGCAGAATTCATCAGGCTAAACCTTCACTGATAAACGCCTTGCTTTTTCCCGGAGAGGTAATTGTAGTCTCTACCGCTCCTTTGGGTGTGCTCCTCTACCTCATTGGGCACAGGTGAATAATTCAACGGGGAAGGAGAAGTAAACTTTGTCAGCAGCCCCGTCAGACGGTTAATCTCTGCAGTTCCTGGCCGGCCAAAACCTTTTGTACCGCATGAGCGGCTGCAGCCAAAGCTACATAGAACTCCTGATCCTGATCTACACCGCGGCCCATGGTGGTTAATTTCAGTTTACTGCTGCGGAAACGTTCCAAAGCTCCATCTTCTTTTTCAATACATACATCATGTAGCTTGAACAGACCCTCTTTATCAGCCTGAGCCAATATCCACCTCATCTGCTCCTCCTTTAGCTGCGGCAGGGGCAGTAAACAGCGTACTTTGCATACCCGGGACAAAACTGTGAGGGTATGATGGCTGATACCTTGATGCCGGGAACGACTATCCGCAAAACTAATGCGTGGAACTGCTACCGGCAAACCCTTAAGGGTTTCTACGGCATTGAGAACTACACCCTGTTCCACCCCACTAAATCCCCATTTAGTTCCGGTTCCTACTATTCCCGGTCCCATGCTGACAATAATAACATCCGGTTGGAAAGCCGTACGGGCAGCCAGTAAGCCTGAGTAAATATTAACTGCCTCTATATCCCCGCCAAAAGCATGGCCAATCGTAACCGTGCCTTGCAGTATGCCCTCTTTTACCAGCCATTCCACCGTCTGACTGAATTTTAATGGCAGAGCGGCGCCATCCGTCATTATATATACCGTTCTCAGACCCGCGTGATGCAGTTCCATCGCCAGCGGTGCCAGCATAGAATGCAGGGTAGCAGCCAGTACCGGCGTACCTTCCAGGCTATCGGCATCTTTTAGGTCCTGATGATAAGGACTATCTTCCTCTTCAGCGCTCAACACCTTTACCTGCATAGGAGTATAGCGCATTTTCATGATATGCCCGCTGCCCAGCAACTCCTTTTCCGCCCCGTTTAGTCCTGCTATAACATAATGGTAACCCCCACTGCCCAGCCGCAAGCTTTCCGCGGTGGTATTCAAAAGCACTTCATCCCCGCTGCGGACCCCTGCTACTAAATCAGTATAGACAATACATTTTTCTTCCCGTCCATTTACCTGTACCGTATAACCCTGAATACCTGGCCGCTCAAAAAGGAGCTCTTTTAATACTCCTCGCTTGGTCTCCAGCATGGCATATCACCCCTAAGCCTCTTCTGTTGCTAGGGCTATTATTTTCAAAACAAACTCAGCATCTTTCACCAAATCATCAATCAAAATATATTCATTGGTAGTGTGAACCTGCCGCATACCAATGCCCAGGTTGACACAGGGTATACCCTGTCCGTTTATGATGCTGGCATCGCTGCCCCCGCCGGTGCTGGTTAATACCGGCTGCAGTCCTGCCTGCTCAGCGGCTTTAATCGCCAATTGAACTACAGGATGGTCTTCATCTAATTGTATTTCCGGATAGAGAAAAGTAACTTGCACCTCAGCTCGGCCGCCCCTCTTGGCAACTTCATCCTGGAAGGTGCTGACTAGTTGATCGGTGAGTTTATCCAGTTTGGTGCGCTGCAGGCTGCGGCATTCCCCTTTTACCCGGCAGACATCAGCTACAATGTTGCGGGCGGTTCCTCCTTCAATAACTCCAAAGTTACAAGTTGTTTCCTCATCAATCCTGCCAGATGGCATCACTGCCAGGGCTTGACTTACTAGGTGTATAGCATTCAGCCCGTCTTCAGGATTTATCCCCGCATGGGCTGACTTACCGTAAGCTATATATTCAATTTCATTCTGGCAGGGTGATTGGATGATAATTTCTCCCGGTTCACCACCACCATCCAGAACAAAGGCCATAGTTGCTTGCAGTGGTGAATAGTCAAAAAACTTAGAACCCTGCAACCCCTGCTCTTCCCC
>DLUN01000197.1:0-1471 GCA_003444615.1 Syntrophomonas sp. | reverse complement strand
CCTGGTTCCACCGTATCCATATGGGCACAAAACAGCAGCTTGGTTCCCGGGGCCGAACCAGGCCACACCGCCAATAAGTTACCGGCATTTCCGCCCAGGGATTCACCGGCCCGGTCCTCTGTTACTATCAGCCCCCTTTGGCGCAGCAATTCTTTTAAGTATTCCTTAAACTGGCCTTCCCGGCCTGATACTGAGTCAATTTCCACCATTTCAACAAACCTGTCTATTATTCTATTGCGATTAACCATGGCACTAATTCCTCCCTAATTGATCAATAGTCCGTAGTATCTTCACCTTGTCGATTGTTTCAGTCAGTGAGCGGCGTTCCGTATACCCATGAACAGCCACCAATAATGCCAGCATAATAATGCGAGCTAGCAGCGGCAAACCTGTGGCGGCCCAGAAGCCTAATGCTAATCCCAGTACATTGGAACCAGCATCCCCCATCATCACCTGCCCTTTCAGATCACGGGGAAAGTAAAAAAGCATGGCGCCCAGCATGGGCGCAACCAGCAGCCAGTTCATGTTTTTGAAGGCCACTGCTGTTAAAACAACCAATCCCAGCAGGGTACCCTTAACCGCTCTTCCTGGCCTTAAGTCCAGCAAGTTTATAAAATTTGTGGTCAAAGCAATTAAGAATGTATTGAGAATAATGTTGCCCCAATCAGGTGATATCAACAAAGCTATGTAAAAGGCAATGACTCCTCCGCCCAAGGCTTTAAGCCCTCCGGTAGTCAACCGCCCCTGAATTAAGGCGCCGAAATGACCTTTTAATCCCGTGGTGTCTCGTCGTCCCAGCATATCATCTATAAACCCTAAAAAAGAAACTGCCAGGATGCTCAGCAGAAATAGTTGACTGTAAGGCACATTCTGGCCCGCTATGTCATACAGCAAGCAAACCAGCAGCAGGGTCATGGCAAAAGAGATGCCTGCACTCACCGGAATTTGCTCATTTCGGTAATTACTGCGCACTGCTCCCGTATTTACCAGCATAGGTAGGAGCAGGTAGAGAACTACCCCTTCAAGGACAAAGGCAGCCAGGAAACCCCCGACCGCCCAGACCAATTCATTCACAGCAGATTCCTCCACTCTCTGACAATCACTTTAAGCACATCCCATAACTGCCGGCCGCGATGCTTGAACCCCTGAAAATCCCGGCCAGTTTCTTTGTGGCTCATGGTAGTGGGCACCTCCACTACCCTAAACCCCTGGCGCAGGGCCCGGATAGTCATGCCCAATTCAACTCCATATGATTTATCAAAAGGCAGTACCGCCTGCAGCACTTCCCGGGTCATAGCCCGCTGCCCGCTTAAAGGAGCTGTTGACTGCAGATTTCCGGCCCGGCTTATAGCCCAGGCTGCAGTTTTCTTTACCAGGCCGAATCCCCCTTTGCGCCGGGGAGGTGGAAAAGAAGCCACTGCCAAATCTGCTGTCCCTTCCAAGACCGGCTGCAAAATGAGCCCCGCCTGGG
>DLUN01000163.1 GCA_003444615.1 Syntrophomonas sp. | reverse complement strand
GTTTTTGCTGTTCTTCGTTCTCGATTTCCAGAGGGGGAACTTCCGCAGGACGACCATTTCTATCTAAAGAAACCATGAAGAAATAACCTTCGGAGACATACTTGATAGTGCCTTTTTCAAGATTCTCAGCCTTAACACTCACAAAAACTTCCATAGAGGTTCTCCCGGTATATATAAGCTGCGCATTGCAAATCACCAGGTCTCCCACGAAAATCGGCTCTATAAAAGAAAGCTGCGTTACACTGGCTGTCACCACATTGCTCAGACAATGACGAGCTGCCACGGCACCCGCCGCCGAGTCCATTAACTTCATCACTTCTCCACCATGCATATTGCCAGCCACATTAGCATGGTAGGGTAAAACGACCTGGCTCATAGTTATGGCTGTCGAAGAACTAGTTTTAGGGGACAATTGCATATTATATCCATCCTTTCATTTCACTCAAGGCCCCAAACACTAGAAATAAAAGGGCATTGAACTACTTTATTATTCCCGGACTTACCTCTAATTGTAACTTGCGATCTTTCTTATAATCTACCATGAATAGATGAGGTACAGGCTAAGAACGTGTAAATAATCGGTTACACTTATTCTTTTAAGGATTTTGCATAATTCAAGAAAAGCTTCAATAATGTCACTCTGAGCGATAGCGAAGAGTCTTGCCGTAGATCCTTCGCTACCGCTTAGGATGACATTTCAGAACTTTTATTTAGATCGTATACAAAAAATACGCGGATCATTGCCTAGAGACCAGGCAAGGTAGATAATCGTGTTAAAGTGAATCCCTAGATGCATAGGAGGAAAGACGTGAACCAAAAAGAGATTGACCTTGACCCACAGCAAATTAAATCCCAAATCAACGAGCTTAAAATGGAACTGGAACAAGTTAGAGATCCAGATGAAGCCAAGCGACTGCGCCAGCAATTACACAAACTTCAGATAAATCAGTTATTGGCATTGGATAAGATGGAGTGGTATGTCGAAATGGATGAGATGGGGTTATTTGATAAATGCTGAGCCATGCGATTTTCAGAATATCTTTTATCTAGCCAAGGTATCCGGCACGTTCAAACAGTTATTTATGTGGTTTCAAATGGGGCGGAACTTTTAATGCAATATGCAGGAAATTATATATATTTGGTGAATTATGTAATTATATGAAAGTATTATTTAAAGGTTTTTTACATATATGAAAGAACCCCCTTTGAACTTTTAAATCCAAAAAACACCGTCATGCGTAGATAGATGGCATGCACTCTCAGGGGGATTTTCATGAAATGACTATGTCAACAAGAACCATTGTTGAAAACGTTAATAGCAATACCACCGCAAGGGAAGCGAATACATATGAAAATGTATGTGGGGATTACGGATTACGACTGGTTTCAGACCTTAAAGCGGGCGAACTGCGGGGAAGTGAACTTCTGGAAGCCGGGCGGGCAGAAGAATTTTAAGGCCTTGGATGAAGGCGAGATGTTTTTATTCAAGCTGCATAGCCCCATGAATTACATTGTGGGCGGGGGATTCTTTATCAACTTTTCTAAACTGCCGGCTTCTTTGGCCTGGGATGCCTTTGGCATTGCCAATGGCGCGATGAGTTTGCAGGAACTTCATACCCGAGTTTATAAGTACAAGAAAACCAATCGTTTTTCCGATCCAGATCCTTCCATAGGTTGCATTATCCTGGCTTCTCCCTTTTATTTCGATGAAAAGGATTGGATTCCGGTTCCGGCCGACTGGGGCAAAAGCATCGTGCAGGGAAAAATTTATGATACTACCCAGGCAGTTGGTAATGCTTTATATGAGCAGGTGCAGTGTAGATTAACTCGACAAGATCGGATACAGCCTGATTTTATTGCGTCTGAATCTGATAACCGTTACGGAAATGAACAGATCATCCGACCCAGGATCGGGCAGGGGGCTTTCAAGGTTCTGATAACCGAAGCATATCAAAGACGATGTGCCATAACCGGGGAAAAAACGTTGCCGGTTTTGGAGGCCGCTCATATCAAACCATACAGTGTCAAAGGGCCCCATGAAGTAAAAAACGGTATCCTGTTAAGAAGGGACTACCATACCTTATTTGACCGCGGTTATATAACGATAGATAAGAGTCTAACCATTGAAGTGAGCCCCCGGATAAAAGAGGATTTCGGCAATGGGCGGGAGTACTATGCGCACCATGGCAGCAAACTGCTGGTTTTGCCCACGCGCAAAGACCAACTACCCGATCCCGGTTACCTAGAGTGGCACAATCAGAATGTCTATGTGGGGTAGATATATGTTTTCGAAAGGGATTAATCATGAAATACTTCAGATTGATGTTGGGATCTAAAAGCAAATTTGCTGAAGAATCTTATAATGGTAATTTTGTGGGTATGGATTTTTTGCCTGAGATTGATCTTACCGGTCAGTTTCCTGAAAATTGGCGGGATTTTAATAAAAAACACATACCAGTCTATATGGAAATGAGAGAAGGAAAATCCAAAATAGTTGCTGGCTTGGCATGTGGAGCGTTATGGACTTTGGGGAAAGGGATGAATGAAGGAGATATTGTGCTGTGCCCTAATGGTGAAGGTAGTTATTATGTTGGCGAGATCATAGGTGAATACAGCTATCATAAAGACACCAATTTGCCACATCGCCGTGATGTTAAGTGGTATTCTTTAATGATCGAAAGATCTTTGATGACTGATGCATTGAAAAATTCTACTGGATCCGGAGGAACGATCAGCGACATCAGCAAACATGAAGCTGAAATTAAAAACTTTATTTATGGAAAAACCAATCCAGGGATTGTCTCAGTTGACGAAACCATTGAAGATCCGATTGTATTCGCTCTAGAGAAACATCTGGAGGAGTTCCTTGTTCAAAATTGGAAGAAGACGGAACTGGGAAAGAAATATAAAATATTTGAAGTGGATGGAGAGTTAGTTGGTCAGCAATTTCCCAGCGATACCGGCCCAATAGATATTCTGGCAATCAGCAAAGATAAACAAGAATTATTGGTAGTTGAATTGAAAAAGGGCAGGGTCAGTGATAATGTTGTCGGACAGATTCAAAGATATATGGGATATGTAAAAGAGGAACTGGCTGAAAACGGGCAGACCGTAAAAGGGGTAATCATTGGTCTGGATGATGATCTAAGAATCAAAAGGGCTTTGTCTGTTACTAATAACATCGAGTTTTATAAGTATAAGGTCAATTTTACGCTGTATAAGTAAGCGAGTATGATGAGCTGTAATCAATAACGGTTGATAGTTGTGTCATAAGCAGGAGGTTTCCATGTTCAATCTATTCTCAACGCTGACCAGACCCTTTAAGATCAGGCGGCTGAAAAAGGAATATAACATGCTATACGGTTCATCGGGGACGGCGGCGGAGCAGTCTTTGCGGCGGCAAATGGTCTATCTACAGAAGAAGCATCCGGGTCGCAGCGAGGAGTGGTATTTGGAAAAGGTTGTTTATGATCTTAAACGTGACCGGGGCTTGCGCCGATGAAGAGGGCCTGCTGAGGAATGGCGGGACAAGTAATCACGCCGGGGGGAGGTAATGATGAAACCGGAAGATAATTATTATGAGATCCTGGGCATAGCCACCAATGCTAGCCAGGAAGAGATCACCCGGGTATTCAAGCAAGCGCTGCGAGAGCTACCGGAGGACATGAAAGAAGCAGCCGGAAGAAGAAACCAGTTAGAAAAAGCTTACTACGTACTGGGCGATGAAATGAGAAGATTCGAATATGATCGAATAATGTTTGACAAAAAGTCCCCTGAAACAAAGATAGAAGTCAAACCCTCCCCATCTGAAGCAGCCAGAGATCGTAGCACCTTTCGACACCACCAGCCTTTATCCCAACGAGATACGTATTATGATAGATTTGCCTCCGCTAGTAGTGCTCGGAACCAAGGGAGTGACAAAAGGCCTTCAGT
The DNA here is from genome assembly GCA_003444615.1 of Syntrophomonas sp. Lineage (GTDB taxonomy): Bacteria > Bacillota > Syntrophomonadia > Syntrophomonadales > Syntrophomonadaceae > DTU018. Next base: position 5,624 of record DLUN01000163.1, on the reverse strand, counting down.
TTGGGTATTGGTGGGTTTATTCCTGCTTGTTTTTGTACTGGGAAAGGTATGGCTGCCGGGCGGTGTTCCGAGGCCTGGGCTGGAGAACTTGCCGGCTGTCAATACTGATTCTTATATGCCCCAGCCGGATATTCCTCCACTTGAATTACCACCTGGAGGAGAGGTTCATTATTATACTGGAGAGGAACCACTAGCCCCGTTCTCCATCGATACTGCAGCGGGGATCAATTATTTTATCAAATTGGTTGATCGTGCTACGGGAGCGCAGGTCGTGACTCTGTTTGTCAGGGGTGGAGAATGGGTGGAAACCAAAGTTCCTCTGGGCAATTATGAATTACGCTATGCCAGCGGCCAGGACTGGTACGGAGAGGAATATCTCTTTGGAACGGGAACGGTTTGCGCGAAGGCAGACCGGGAGTTTCGTTTCTATCAGGACGACACCAGCATCATGGGGCACACCTTGAGCCTGATAGAACAAGCAGACGGCAATCTGCGTACCAGAAGGATTACTCCTACGGAGTTTTAGTAAACACTGGATGTCAGATTGTCTCAGTAGTATTGTTTGTAGATATTTTTCAAGTGGGGGGTCACTATGGTTTATGAGAAGTATTCAGTTACGCATTACTCTGTAAATGCAATCCTAGGCTTAATTGAGAGTAATGTTATTGCCATTCCAGAAATACAGAGACCTTTTGTGTGGAAGCCCAAACATGTGCGTGATTTTATTGATTCACTATACAACGGCTATCCGACCGGTTATTTAATAATTTGGCAGAATCCAAATGTTAAATTAAAAACCGGTGGGGAATCAATCGGCAAAAAGATTCTCATCGATGGTCAACAAAGAGTGACCTCCCTTATGACTGCAATACTTGGATATAGTGTGCTAAATGATGAATACGAAGAAAAAGTAATTCGTATTGCATTTAACCCTTTGGCCAAGGATGAAGAGGATAGATTTGCTGTGCAGACGCCTGCTCATATTAATAGTAAACATTGGATATCGGATATTTCGGTTGTATTTAAAAGCGATTTCGATAGTTTCGGCTTTATCGAAGATTATTGCCGGCAAAACAGCGAAATAACTAAAAGTGAATTGAATAATAGCATTATCAGACTTCAGTCAATCAAGAACTGTCAGATTGGTGCCATAGAGTTGGTTCCTCAGTTAAATATAGAAGAGGTTACCGAAATATTTGTGAGGATTAATTCCCAGGGAAAACGATTAAATGAAGCGGATTTTGCCATGTCCAAGATTGCCGCAGATGAAAAATACGGTGGTAATATGCTCCGCAAGGCCATAGATTATTTTTGCCACCTAGCGGTTGAACCTGGTTTCTATAAACAGATAAGCATGAAAGATAATGAATTTATGGATTCGGAGTATGCTCAAAAGCTCAAATGGTTAAAGGATGACAAAGACGGCATATACGATCCTGATTACAGTGATATGCTGCGGGTATCTTTTATGCATCAATTTGGCCGGGCTAAATTAGGTGATCTGGTGAGTTTACTTTCTGGGCGTAATTTTGAAACGAAAGTATTTGAAGAAGGAATCGCTGAAAGTAGTTTTGCTAAATTGAAAACCGGTGTCTTGAACTTCATGAACGAATATAATTTCGCTAATTTTGTATTGGCCATAAGGTCAGCTGGATTTATATCAGAAAAATTAATAAATTCTTATATGACTTTGGATTTTGCATATACTTTGTACTTATTGCTTGCAAAAACACCTGAAATCAGCAAAATTCAAGTTAAGCATTATGTGCAAAAGTGGTATGTCCTATCGACTCTAACCAGCCGCTATATTGCTTCTCCAGAGACTGCTATGGACAGAGATATCAAAGCGATCCATAACAAAGGATTCCTGCAGTTTTTTCACGAAATTGAAGAGGCTGATCTATCAGAAACATTTTGGAATATTGGATTAGTACAAGCTCTAGAAACCTCGGCGATCAACAGCCCGTATTTTAACGTGTTTCTGGCTGCCCAGGTTCATGCCGGTGATAGGGCATTATTTTCCTCAACATCAAAAGTTTCAGATCTAATCAGTGTTACAGGTGATGTTCATCACATATTCCCGCGCGAATATTTGAAACAGAATGGAATAACGGAAAGATCAAAATACAATCAAGTCGCAAATTATGCATATCTTACTTCTTCGGATAATATTGCCATCGGCAAGAAACCTCCAGCTGAGTATTTCAAGACTGTTTTTGAACAATGCGAAACTAAAGAAATGAAAATCGGAACGATTGTAAATCTAAACGAATTAGAAGGCAATCTAGCTGTAAATTGCATACCAGCTGACATCATAAATATGAGTCCCGATGATTATGAACGGTTTCTTTTGGAAAGAAGAAAACTAATGGCCGCCAAGATCAAAGCATTTTATTATGCACTATGATGGGGGTGCAGGGAGATTTATGATCTCAGTTCTGTCGTCTGAAAGACCAAAGAGGTATTTCGTTTACTTGTAAAATGTAAGCAACTGAAGTTGGAAATGATATATCGGACTTTTGGGACATAGAAAGGAATTAACATGGTTTATTTTTATATATTTAATTACTCAAGAGTAGATGATGAAAAGATTAATCTATATATTGATAACCTCTTTAAGGAACTCAAGATAGGTAATATTGAACTAGATTACACTAACATATTCTGTAATCAGAAGACGAAGAAAAGGTTCGAACCTTTTATCAACTCTTATGACGACCAACCATTATGTGATAATGACCGGTTTTTGGTTAGATTGAATAATTATTTTGGCGAAGTATCAGGGCAAAAGTTTGGGGATGAACTTAAATTTATCTTTCTCGGAGAAAAGGTTAGTATGAGACATCAATGGGGCGATGCTCAAGGAACGTGGTTAACCGTTATTGGTTGCATGCATGAAAAGAACATCTGGCATGAGGTGGCACATCTGCTAGGAGCTGAAGACCATTACGGTGACGGAATGAATCGTTGTAAAAACCCGGATAGGTGTATTATGACCTATGGAAAAACGGAAGGCGTACTATGCGAAGAAGCCTTGGCAGAGATAAGGAACTATATAAGTACTTTGAAAGGTTAGTTAGCCATAAAGGTGGCCGGGGAACGGAGTTGTTGATAACAGTAGTGATTGGATAGTTCGCTTGAGGAAAGTGGAAAGTTAGAAAGATGCGTCGGAGCAGACAGAGGGTCCCTTGCGATTGGCGCATGGAGCATAGGTCCAGTTATAAGATGGCCGGGTTAATGTAGGAATATGGTATCAAATCCTGCAATTAACCCGGTTTGCTTCATTAGGCATCCCGCCGGTTGCCAATTAAATATCAAACTTCCTGAAATTCCCCTGCATATCCATCATGACTGCTTCCGGATTCTCCAGGTAGAAAGCCGCTCCGCGTGGATCATCCTCGCCTTGCTTGTATAGCTCTAAGAGTCTGGGCATACTGGCAAATATTTGTTTCTTAATTTCCTTGCTTTCATCAAACACAGCCCTACCTCTTACCCGCAGCCACTGTCCAGTGGGGGAGCAGGAACAAATCTCGCAATCCGGATGAGCAACTAATTGCTGATATACCTCTTTATCTTTGCCGGTAAAAAAGTAGAGACGGCCGTCATAAATCTCAGCGAATCCAAAGGGACGTACTCGTCCGGCCGTCCCGTCAGTTGTTGCCAAGAAAAACACACCGTTGGCTTTAAGAATTTTTAATATCTCTTCCATTGATCCATCCTCCTGCCATACATAATTCATCGTAGCATGATAAAGCTTGCCTCATATGGACTATGTTACCATAACTTTAGCACCGTATTCTAACTGAAGTACTACTGTCTCAATTGACCTCAAAGCCCGGGCTCTAAACATAGTGGGGTGGTGGCACATTTACTCTATAACATTCAAGCGGGGTATAATTTAAGAGAGGAAACCCAGAGGGGAAAAACCTGTGGTACGCATGTATTCCAGTTAAATAGGAGAACGAAATGATCATCAGTGCTAGCCGGAGAACTGATATTCTCGCTTTTTATGCAGAGTGGTTCATGAACCGCATTCGGGCTGGTTATTGTGCTGCTGTAAACCCTTTTAATCGTCGCCAAGTAGCCCGGGTATCATTGAGACCGGAGGATGTTGATGTAATTGTTTTCTGGACCAAGAATCCAGAACCCCTGATTAAACATCTAATAGAGCTGGATAACCGCGGATTCCGTTATTATTTTCAATATACCCTAACCGGTTATCCCAAAGCCCTTGAGCCTCATGTACCGGAGCTGAAGAAGGGCCTCAACACCTTCAAAAGACTGGCTGATATTATTGGCCCGGAAAAGGTGATCTGGCGCTATGATCCCATAGTAATCAGCAGCATAACTGATTCCGACTACCATAAGAAAAGAATTGGCTTCATTGCCGGGGAACTGGAGGGATTTACTCATAGGCTAGTGGTCAGCATGGTGGATGAGTACCGCAAGGCAAAAATAAATTTTGACCGTTTAGAGAAACGAGGAATACATGTTGTACGTGAAAAAACTCAAGAATTGGTCTGTGATCTCATAAAGTTTATTGTTGATAGAGCCAAGCAGGCAAATATAGAAGCATTTAGCTGCGCAGAGGTTTTGCATCTAAAACCCTTGGGCCTGATGCCCGGTAAATGTATTGATGACAGTTATATAAAAAGAGTGTTCGGTATCGATGTAACACCGGAAAAAGACAAATATCAAAGGGCGGAATGCGGCTGTGTTCGCAGCAAGGATATCGGTGCCTATGACACCTGTTTACATGGCTGTCTTTACTGTTATGCTGGTACACTTTCAGCCGCCCAGAAAAACCAGTCTAATCACTTCCCAGATTCACCTTCGATCATTGGCCGTTACGATGCTGAACCCAAAGATGAAGTTAATGGAACTGAACAGCCTGCTTTGTTCTAAATCCTAAATCCCTCATGCCGCGACGAAAAATAAATTTGCATATGTTTCAAAGTGTGCTATACTGTTGTAGTCTTAACAGACAAGAAGATCTTATTGAACCTGCCGGGGGGGCGTACTGGAGTTGCCTGACCGGTTCTAAAGGGTTCACTAAGATGCGTAGTCGGGCGTACTAGAGTTGTCCGGTTACCAACTAGTGACGGGTTCTCTTCAATGAGAACTCGCATCATTAGAGCAAAATACTATCCCATCACTGTTTCCAGTGGTGGGATTTTCGTTATTACGGGGACAACTGATCTTGCTGGCCTTGATACTAAAGGGGGTGTTGACTGCTACAGGTGTAGAAATAACTCAGACAAATGTGCTTTAAATAATGGGAAAATACTCTAGGTGATAATAGCAATCGGTGTCCTATCGTGGCAAGGAACTGAATGATACTGCTATTAGTCGTAGCCGCTGTCCACATTGTGGAAGTTGCATGTTTAGTAAGGGGAGAACTATAACATCAAGAAGTTACTGGAGTCTTTCTTAAATATTTGAAGTGGGGTGGGGAATATGCGTCGTTCGGTACTAGTTGGTGCTTTATTAGTTTTGATGGTTTGCTTCAATCTTGTCGGTTGAGAACTCAAGATTCTGTTGACACTACCGATGAACAAACCCCAGAATGGTTGATCGAATCAATTGTTAGCAGCTGGAGCATATCCTGTCTCTTATACACATCT
>DLUN01000147.1:3190-3553 GCA_003444615.1 Syntrophomonas sp. | reverse complement strand
TCAGTTTCCTGAGCACCGCAGCCAGCGATACCGAGTAGTAATACTGCTATAAGAGCAACAGCTAACCATTTTTTCTTCACCGTTTATTCCCCCTGACATATTTTCGATTTAGTATTTGTTGGCCTGTTATCTCCTCCTAACATCACATTTTCCAAGTTTCGTATATACTCTGGGTCACCGCGACGCTCTGGATCGATATTAACTACCGTCGGAGTTGAACACGGTTTTTCCGCAAGTAGCAGTACCCGGTCTGCCAGGTATATGGCCTCCAGGAAGTCATGAGTAACAAACACCGTAGTACAAGGATGCCAGCTTATAAGTTCAGTGAGCAGGTTGCGCATTTCTAGTTTCAGGGCTTCATCC
>DLUN01000147.1:1009-2955 GCA_003444615.1 Syntrophomonas sp. | reverse complement strand
TTCATCCATCAACAGCAGCTGCGGGTCAACCACAAAAGCCCGTCCTAATGAAACCCGCTGCCTCATACCGCCGCTCAACTGGCTAGGATAGTAATTAGCAAAACCAGTCAAACCCAGTCGTTCTATCATGCTGCTCACCATTTTGTCACGTTTGGCTTTGAGGGTATTGGCTGCGTATAACCCTATTTCCATGTTTTCTTTAACGGTACACCAAGGCAAAAGGCGGGCATCCTGAAAAACATAGCCGATAGTGGTGTCAGGTACATGAACTTCGCCAGAATCAGGTTTGAGAAGACCTGATAGCAAATTCAAAACGGTGGATTTACCTATCCCCGAAGGACCAAAAAGGCAGGTAAATTGATTGTAGCTAAAATCGGCACTGAAATTATCCAGCACTTTAAGCTGTCCAAAGGACAAACTCACGTTATGCAGACTATACATATGTTTTCCTCCCCAGAAATAACAAATAGCGGACTGCGAAAACAGACCGCTAACCATAAGGCATAGTCAATGGTTGGTCTTCTTTCCGCATTGGGAGGCGCATTCGTTTCCAAATACACCCTACCGGCCCGAGCGCCTTGGCAGCAGCTTTAGGCAACTGGGCTCGAAGACGTATCAGTTTGCTATGCCTACTATTTCTACATAATTCACCAATATTCCTTCTGAGTACGAGAACTCAGAAGGTATCACGGGGAGGTGCCAACTTTATATAGGCCTGCCAGGCCCAGCAGCTTTGTTTCTGCGTCTGATAATGGCCCGACCAGACAGCACTGCCAGCAACAAGATTATTATGCATATGCCGTATAACGCCAGGGCTATACCGTTGGGATGAGCCAGTTTTGCAGCCAACGAGGGGTCATCATCAACTATCTTGCGTCCCTGTTTTTGGCTGTAATAGTCGGGTACCTGCGGTATCCCATCCACCTCTTCAAAAGACTGCAGGTAACTGGCCAAAGCCGCCCATTCCTTAACTTCATTATTATCCGCATCTCTTATAATATGGGCTTCGAAGTCGGTAATGGGAATGCCCTCTTTGTCCTTAGGCACCAGAGACAGCAGTCCAAAGGATTTTTCACCTACTATGGAGAGCATTTGGGCTGAGTACAACCCAGCCGCTACCCGGTACAGTTTATCGTCTTCAATTTCTTCTCTGGAGCCATCGGGTTTTAGCAGGGCAGCATCGGTTACTTTATTAAATATAATTCGGTGGGGATTAAAGGTATAGGTGAGTCCAGACATATACAGCTGAGCCGGCCTCATAAGAGGGGCTACCGAGGCATCCACCTCACAGGCAGTTTTCAGCTCTTTACCAGTCAAATATACTGACAGCAGCGGGTAGCCCGATCTTTTATCCGGACCAATACCCAACGAACTGACATTGAAAGCATCGGCTACGGTGATGTTGCCTTTTACAAAAGAAGCCCGAATGGTACCGGCCGGTACCACAGCTACATCCACCGGTTGGTAATTTTCACCTTCCGCCTGTTTTATCGCGTAGATATAGGAATCAGCAATGAGATTGGCCAAAGGCTGTTCGTCATGAATTTCCTCCAAGTCAGCTACCGGGGTAAAGCTAAAAGGAGTATAAGCTAGAATATCATCAAAATCCAGGTCCATCTGTTTAAGGTATTTATCCTGCACCAGAACCTTAAACTCTTCGATGCGCTGAGCCAGAGTTTCATCAAAAGCTATGACCCTGGTTATGGGCAGCAGTTGGTAATTCACCAGGGACCAGATGCCCGGGGATTCATTTGCTAAAGTAATCTTGCCCAGGTTTTTGCCATAATGGCCAGCTGAGCAGATATAGGTATCCCCCACCACTATGGGTTCGTTCAGGGTAGTATGAGAGTGACCGCTGATGATAACATCTATTTCCGGTACCTTTTTGGCCATAATTACATCTTCCGACTTGTCAAAATCTTGGTCGGTGCCGGAATGGGACAGGC
>DLUN01000147.1:0-743 GCA_003444615.1 Syntrophomonas sp. | reverse complement strand
GCATTGGAAACGGCATTATTGCCGATGATGCCAAAAACCCCGATTTTGTAACCCTTGCGGTCCAAAATGATGTAGTCTTGGACTCCATATGCATGCATGGCCTTTTGCAAGGCCTGCAGATCCTCGCCCACAATCTTTCCCTCCTCATCGGTGGGAAATTGAAGATTGGCAGCCACTATTTGCGGCAATCGCTCTCCGCTCTCTATGACTGCCATCAGGGATAATGCCAGGCCCTCAGGCCGGAAATCGAATTCGTGATTGCCCAAAGTAGTGGCCTCATAGCCCATCTGTCCCAGCAGCCTTAAACCAGGAGCGTCCTGACTAAATATGGTCTGAAAAAGCGTACCCATGGAATAATCACCGGCATCCACCAGGATTAGGTCCGGGTCTTCAGTCCGTTCCTGATTGATAACGGTCTGTAAACGAGCATAGCCTCCCTGCTCCACAGTTTGGCCGTTTTCCTCCACTGTGTAGGGCAGCAGGTTATCATGCAAATCATGGGTGAATAAAATGGTAATTGCTTCATGGTCAGTATCCGCTATTCCATAAGGTGCTCCCGCCAACAGCACTAAAGACATAAGCAGCAGGACCACAGCTCCCGCAAGTTTTCTCATATTCTAACCCCCAACCCACTATATTTACCTAATATTAACATAATTGGGTGGAAAGGAGGACGGGGTTGTTGTCAACTTTGAAAAAGTTGACAACAACCCCGTCCCCGTGTCACTTATGCCCGTGTCACT
>DLUN01000009.1:4076-7292 GCA_003444615.1 Syntrophomonas sp. | reverse complement strand
TTTGGTTACTGGTTTTTCTGCCCCTTGTTGGCACAAATAAAACAATTCACCATTGGTGCCACCAAAACTTTTCGGAAAACTCAGCGATACTTCCCCAGTCTGATTCTTGAAATCATCAAAAATCTGCTCACGAGCTATGGTTGGACTCAAATCATCCTGCATGTGAAGACCATTTTGATTAATAACCAAAAAAGCAATGATAACTATAATTATTAAGTAAAGTATCCGTCTAGACTGCAAAATACTTACACCTCAATTCATCGATACCGGTACCAATGTCCTTCTTCTCCTTCAACTATTAATCCCTGAGCTTTTAATCGTTTCAGGTGTTTTAGCAGCATCATGCGGCTCCAGAACTTAGTATGCTCTGTTTGAGTTGGGTAAGTGCTTATAAACGGTTGATCAGCTATATCTGCAAAAGTACGTGGTTTTTCTAGGTATTCCAAAACATGATGCTCCTTTTGCAGAGCTATATCCAGGTAATCCCTTAGCAATTGTGGAATGTCAGCTTCTTCACGCTTGAACATTCGCCGGTGCGATGTAATTAAAACAGCGGGATCTATTTGTTCCAGTTTTCTCACCGAAGCTTCCAATTGGTCAAAATCTGAGTTTTCGGCCCCGTACCAGGGACCATATGGCGATAAGTCAATATCACCCGAGAAGAGTATACCGCTGCTTTCCAGCCAAAACGAATAATGTCCATGAGAATGACCGGGAGTATGCAGAGCAATGATCTGCTCTTTACCTGTATCCCATTTAAGTCCATCATCGATGATTCCGTCCAAGTCTATAGGTATAAAACCAGGTTGTACCGGTATATCATCAGGCATTACCGTAGTCTGGGCTAATCTTTGTTTACGAGGCTGGCCCATTAATTTTTCCCAGTGTTGATACCCGTTATAGGAAGCATACACAGATGCGTCTTGATAACCAGGTGCCTCCTCTCGGGAAGCCCAGACCTGAGCATTGGGGAAAAAACTGATACCATTTATGTGGTCAAAATGATTATGGCTAAGCAAAACAATGTCAACCTGTTTCCTTAGCTGGTGGTACGCTCTGCCCCCAGAACCCACATCAATCAGTACGGACGGATCACCATTTATAAAAACTGAATTGCAGTAAGGAAACACAGCTTTACCTGCTGGGCGAATGAATTGTACGTTTTTATTGATTTCAACAATCACTGTAATACACTTCCCCGATACTCTAAAAACACATTACCATACTTTGAAACATAAAAGCCCGGGTGGTTAGCCCGGGCCGCTTGGTAATCGTTATTCCAGTTTATCCAACATTTCCATGACCATATCAAAAAAATAGTTAATATCCTCTTTTTCACTAACACCCGCCTTAAATCCAATCTCTGGAAAGCGACCGCTGCTGTTTATACGAACATTAACTGTATATTGGGCCCGGTCCATCTCTTCTTCCAATCTTTCTACATCAATGTCCTCCCAATCTTCATCTAAGCCTATTCCATCCTCTGCCAGGTCAGCGCTATCTATCATGGTGTCTTCGCCATAGTGAGCTTCTTGGTTATCGATTATCTGGGATACGATCCACATCACATCAGTGGTACTCATATCCAGTTCTTCACTGAGCTGTATAATTTCGTTGGCTACCGGTGTAATTTTGAGCAGGTCAGATAAATTCACCGGTTCTCCCTTGCCCCATCTTCTATTCATACGATCACCTCCACATCTGCTTACCACAATACAATTGTTGCAACTAATCTCCCATTACGCTTATGTGGGTATAGATAAATCCTTGGGTTAAATCCACAGTAAATTGTACTCCCTCTAATTTGATTATATGTGAAGCATCTTAGAAAAAACAATGAAATTGCCTGCTTTTAAGTTTACTGAAAATAATGAAAGTTTTCCCATCACCAGGTTAACTGTGATTAGCCCGCTTTCCGCTACTAACTGGAATGAAATTATAGCATGAACCAACTGGGCCTGCAATGATGCCAACTACATTTTGTATTCGGTTGTATTCAGACCCCCTCCCCTCACCCCATTTTTCAGGCTATACTATTAGGAGGAGCTAAAATAGGGATCCAGATGCAAAATGCTGCTAGTTAAGCTAAAAGAGGTAATCTTGATGAAAGAAGATTCTCGTCCGACAGTAATAATCGATGAAAATTACCACATTCGCAGTGTACGCCTTAATCCATGGAATCAAAGACTTAAGGCGGTAGTGGCTCGAACGCCTTTAGCTTGGCGATTGTTAGTTAAGTATGCCATAGCCGGGGCTATGGTCGGAGCAGTGTTAGCCTGGCTTTATTAGGCTATATGCTGCCTGTTGTCATATTAATTATTCAATTGTTCCCTGCGCTCGCGCCTGACCCTTTCCACTTCCGGCTTTACTAATTTACGCAATGCCAGGCTATTATCTTTCAGATAGCTCTCTAGTTCTTTCGTGGACAAACGAGTATCATGGCGTCCAACTCTGATGCTGAGACAGTCTTCTCCCTGTAAATAAAAAATAAAATCGGCCTTTACTAACTGGCCTTCTACTTCAAATACCGCATCGCCATTGGCTTTATTGCGATCGGTTAGACGAAAGTTCTCAATTCCTAAAAACTTCATCCTCATTCCCCTCCTGAAATTAATCCCTCTTCACATAGTATATTTCCACTTCGTCCTTACCTCTTCCTTTTATTTAACCTCACCATATTATGTCAGGTAATAATGAAAAAGACCAGATTATTGTCTAAATCCAGTCTAAACCAATTATTAACTTACATAGGTTCAAATTGCCAGCGCCCACGGCGGGATTAAATAGCATATCATCAATGTACTGGAAATTTTGTGCTATTTTAGCTTCGCACATCGACACTTGCAAGTCAAGCCTTGCATAAAAATATGTTGCTATTCTACATAATTGATGAGAATTTTTAGCATCGCTGTAAACCATCATTATTAATATGTTTTTGCAAATGATTTTGCTGGTTTCTTTTTCCCTATTTCCCCATTACTATGATTTCATTAGAAACATACAGCTTCAAACCTCAAATGTTTCTACTCAAAGGCTCCCGGGGTTAGTAATGGTGAATCGACGTGGCTTGGGAAAAGGAGGTAATGTTCGCTGATTAAGGACCCATAAATACAAACTTATTACCCTAAACTTATTAATTATTGGGGAAGGAAGTGTTCTAGCTTAAATGAAAATTAAGCTCTCTGAAAGACTGCATTGTACCTGGCTGGGTGGTTT
>DLUN01000009.1:0-3770 GCA_003444615.1 Syntrophomonas sp. | reverse complement strand
CAAAATAATCTTCTTATTATAGGTATTATAGTATGTGTGCTGGGTATGTTTTTCGGTCTTTTTCAATTCATGAAGGTAAGAAGATTACCCGCCCACCAATCGATGCTGGACGTAGCCAACACCATTTATGAAACCTGCAAGACCTACTTAATTCAACAAGGCAAATTTTTACTAATACTGTTTGCCTTTATTGGTGTGTGTATTGCCTTCTATTTTGGTTTTTTAGAACGTACTCCTATCAGCGGAGTTTTAATAATACTGGGCTGGACGGTTATTGGTATTCTTGGCTCATATAGTGTTGCGTGGTATGGAATACGCATGAACACTCTGGCGAATAGCCGCACCGCTTTTGCAGGCCTGGAGAAAAAACCTCTAAAGGTATTGAACATAGCTTTGGACGCGGGGATGAGCATCGGTGTACTGCTGGTATGTGTGGAACTAATTATGATGCTGATCATCCTTCTGTTTGTTCCGCGTGAAATCGCTGGAGCCAGCTTTATTGGGTTTGCCATCGGCGAATCATTAGGAGCCAGTGCCCTGCGTATTGCTGGTGGTATTTTCACCAAAATTGCCGATATTGGGTCCGACTTAATGAAGATCGTCTTTGGTATCAAAGAAGATGACCCCCGCAATCCTGGCGTTATTGCTGACTGTACCGGAGATAATGCCGGCGACAGTGTGGGCCCCACCGCAGACGGTTTCGAAACCTACGGTGTTACTGGTGTGGCTTTGGTCACCTTCATTGTTCTGGGTGTACATGATATAACTTTGCAAATGTCTCTGCTTACCTGGATTTTTGTTATGCGTGTTTTGATGGTTATCACTTCTGTCGCAGCTTTCTACATTAATGGTGCCATCAGCAAAGCCAGATTTGGCGGCAGGGAAGACTTAGATTTTGAACAGCCATTAACCAGTTTGGTGTGGACTACTTCACTGCTGTCCATCGCCGTTACTTTCGTGGTTAGCTACTACATACTTGGCCCCGGTTCTGGTATTGAAACAGCGCTAACCAGCCTATGGTTTGTCCTGGCCACTATTATCAGCATTGGAACCCTCGGTGCCGCTTTAATACCGGAGTTTACCAAGATTTTCACCAGTCCCAAATCAAGTCATGTGGCTGAAGTGGTTAAAGCCTCTCGGGAAGGTGGTGCTTCCCTGAACATACTATCTGGACTAGTGGCTGGGAACTTCAGCGCCTTCTGGATTGGTGTGGTATTTCTAGGATTAATGTTTGCTGCTTACTACGCCAGCGGTTTTGGCTTGGCTGCTATTATGATTTACCCATCTATTTTCGCTTTTGGCCTGGTAGCTTTTGGAATGCTAGGCATGGGCCCAGTTACTATTGCGGTTGACAGTTATGGTCCGGTTACAGATAATGCCCAGTCTATTTATGAACTGTCTCTCATCGAAGAAATCCCCAATATCGGCAAGAAAATCGAAAAGGAATTCGGTTTTAAGCCCGATTTTGAGAAAGCTAAGTATTACCTGGAAGCTAATGATGGAGCCGGCAATACCTTCAAGGCAACAGCTAAACCGGTTTTGATTGGAACTGCAGTAGTAGGCGCCACTACCATGATTTTCTCTTTGATTCTGGTTATTCAGAATGTGCTGGGGGTTAACCCAGAAGAAATTCTCAACCTGCTAAACCCCTACACCATATTGGGTTTCCTGTGTGGTGGTGCAGTAATTTATTGGTTCACCGGCGCATCCACTCAAGCGGTTACTACGGGCGCATATCGAGCGGTGGAATATATTAAACGCAATATTCAGCTGGACGATAATGCCAGCCAAAAAGCAGCTACTGAAAAATCTAAAGAAGTGGTAAAAATATGCACCCAATATGCGCAAAATGGCATGTTTAATATATTTATTGCTATTTTCTCTTTCTCCTTGGCCTTTGCTTGCTTGTCGGCCCCGGCCAGTTACAATGCACCGGTAGCCTTGTTTGTTTCCTATTTGATTTCCATCGCCGTATTCGGTCTGTTCCAGGCTGTATTTATGGCTAACGCCGGAGGATGCTGGGATAATTCCAAAAAGGTGGTGGAAGTAGACTTACAGGAAAAAGGTACCCCACTGCATGATGCTACGGTAGTAGGCGATACCGTTGGTGACCCCTTCAAAGACACTTCCTCGGTATCTTTGAATCCAATCATCAAATTTACCACCCTATTCGGTTTGCTGGCTATGGAAATCGCTATCGCCGAGTCTTTCCGCCTAATTGCTCCCAAGGTGGGTATTGTTTTCCTGATAATAGCACTGTTCTTCGTATGGCGCTCATTTTATGGCATGAGAATTGAAACCGAAGGTTAAATATTTGAGTTTGCTTGCTTTATTTAGGAATTGGCCATATTAATAGCCATTGAGAATAACGTACGTATCGCGGTAAGCTAATTAACAACACAAAATATCATCCTAAACCGCAAGCGGTCTTCAATATGAAATTGCCACGCCTTAGCTATAGGGCGTGGCAATTTCCCGTTCTAATCCAACTTATTCATATCCCCGCTGGGACTGGAACTGGGTATTATCCCTCCATTCTTGGCTATCACATAATACCCAGGATACTCTCCTGCCTCAATTTTTTGGATAAATTCCCCCCGGCTCATTTCCACACCGGTTTTTAAGTCCAAAAACCGATCATGTCCATCTGGTTGTGACAAATTGATAACTTGCTGGTTTTGTTCCACTTTTTATCCCCCGCATTAATTTCTTCTTGTAAGTAGTATTCCTGTCTCCCGTCTAACCGATACACTGCTGCCCAAGTATGCTACAATTAAGAACAAACTTCAGGAGGAAACTGTTATGTGTGGACGTTATACAATAACAGCAGATGCTGATAGGATTGCCTGGCGTTTTGGCGCAGAACGTCCCGATTTTGAGTTCGAACCTGCCTATAATGCTGCCCCGAGTCAAAGGTTGCCTGTAATTACTGAATCCAATGGCCGGCGCCAGGTGGTCTTAATGCGTTGGGGTCTTATACCTAGTTGGGCTAAAGACATATCAATAGGCAATAAAATGATTAATGCCCGCATAGAAACTGTGGAACAAAAACCTTCCTTCAAAAAACCTTTATTGCATAGAAGATGCCTGATTCCTGCCGATGGTTACTATGAGTGGATGAAAATTGATAGGAGAAAACAGCCTCTGCGCATTGTCGCATCTCATAAAGAACTTTTTAGTTTTGCCGGTATCTATGATAGATGGGTTAATTCTGACGGGCTGATCATAAACTCATTCAGCATCCTGACTACAGAACCAATACCACCCATAAGCCATATCCATAACCGCATGCCGTTAATCCTGTCGGCTGAACAAGAACAGAACTGGTTAGATGGCCCATCATCTCCAGAGGCATCATCCGTGAGGGAATTCCTGAATGAGTTTTACCCCTATTCATCCCTTTTTGCTTATCCGGTATCGACCCTGGTGAACAATCCCCGGGTTAATGAACCTTCTTTGATCTCCCCTATGGAACAAACTACGCTGAATGAAAACACTTAAGCCTGACATCTTTTGTGTCATCGCGAGGAGCGGAGCGACGCACCGATCTATTAACTCAAACCGTAAGCCAGCATTGAGATTGCCACACCCCTTCGGGGCTCGCAACATTAATAGCGACCGGAGGGAGCATCAGGAGTGCCGGAACGGCCGACGACACTGAGAAAACTATTTTCACCACATCAGGATCCATTTTCACAGCCATGACGCGAAGGATGAAAGCCATTTAAGACTGCCTGTAATTCGCTATATGGTCCACTGGTTGTTTATAA
>DLUN01000218.1:5334-9733 GCA_003444615.1 Syntrophomonas sp. | reverse complement strand
GGGCCCATGCCTGGCAGAAGCTATGCTCCACCGGGAACTAATCCATCTGGGAGCAAAAATGCACTGGTCATCATGATTGCGGTGTTGGTGGTGTTATTCCTGGCGGGCGGAGGTGTCTATTGGTGGCTTTCCAAGGATGATCCGGCTGGTAATGCCATATCTGGGCAGCCAGTGACCCAGCAAAACGGCAGCCCGGCCGCTAATGCCGGCGGACAGAATGCATCGGGAGTGCCTGCCCAGAGTACGACTCAGGCTGATTTGTCCCGGGCAGCAACTTATTTGTCCGAACCAGGATTAAAGTGTACTTTCTATGTTAATTATCCTGATGGCATGTCAGGGATAGTAGACCGGATCAGCGGGCAGGCCGTTCCTCACCAATCGGTTCAGGTCACTGAGGTAGAAACGGGTATAGATATGGGTGAGGAATATGGTTTTGGTTTTCATTATGTAGAGCGAGCCGATGGGACTTATTACATCATGGACGTAGCTCCCTTTGAAATATATCCGGTCTTAAAAAACAATATGACGGTGGGACAGACCTGGAGCTATGATAGCGAGTATGGATCAACCATTTATGAGGTCATGGACATGGGCGTGGACCTCGACCTGGGTTTTACCATATTCGAAGACTGCCTGTTATTGCGGGAGGATAATCAGGCTGCTGGGTTTCAAAGTCTTACCTATTATGCACCGGGAATAGGCAGCGTCTACGTCACAGCTCCCGGCGGCAATTTTGAATACTATAAAATGACTGCTATGACTAAAATTGATCCGGCTGAAGCAGCCAGCACTATCATAAAATGGTGCCCGAATTATATGGATATCAAAGATGACCGTGCCCAGAGTTATTAGGCTTATGTCTTGCCTTGCTAACTGGCTAATACCCCTGCATCCCGGCTAACGCTCCGGCCAAGCCCTGGTTAGCGTAGATGGGCGGCGTGATCATCAACAATTTTGACCGGGTGCCGGAAGCCATTGAGGCTGCCGGAGTGCGATTTAATAAAGAACCGAGAGAGATCGTGAGATTTTCCATGTTTATGTAGGTGACATGCCAGGAGGGTTTGGAATCCGGATAAAGAATGGATAGAAATACTCTCACTTTAGACTTTTATTATTGAGGAGGCAAGGAAAAATGATTGGATTAACAATTCTGGGCGTGATCGTAATCTTATTAGCCGTATTCCTGATCAGTGTCTATAACAGCCTGGTGCAACTGAGGCAGAGGGTGCAAAATGCCTGGGCTCAGGTGGATGTACAGTTAAAGCGGCGCTATGACCTTATTCCCAATCTGGTAGGCGCTGTCAAAGGCTATGCCCAGCACGAGAAGTCGACTTTAGAAAGTGTAACTCAAGCCCGGAACATGGCTATGAATGCAAAAAACATCCAGGAGCAGATGCAAGCGGAGAATATGCTGACCGGTGCTCTGCGCTCCTTGTTTGCCGTAGCCGAGGCTTATCCCGAGCTAAAAGCCAATGCTAATTTCATGCAACTGCAGGCAGAAATTACTGATACGGAAAGCAAAATCGCTTTTGCCCGCCAATTCTATAATGACACCGTACAAAAGTACAACACCAAAATCGAGTTATTCCCCACTAACCTGGTAGCAGGCATGCTGGGATTCGCCATGGTGGATTACTTCAACCTGCAGGGAGAACATGATGCGCGCCAGGCTGTGAAAGTGGAGTTTTAAAGAGGAGATGCCAGTATGATACGAAAAATGTCTTCCCGCCATTTCCCAACCGCGGTTTTCAGTCTCTTAACGGGTTTGTTCCTGGTTCTGGCCGTTATGACGACACCGGCCCTGGCGGATCGCTCCTTGACCATGGATCAGATCATTGTGGATGCTCAGGTGCTCCCAGATGCATCCATGCAGGTGACGGAAAGGATCACAGTGGACTTTTCCGGGCAGTGGAACGGATTTTATGTAAAGATCCCCCAGGGTGAAACCCCTATCACAGAAGTACAGGTGAGTGAAAACGGGCAACCCTATGAATTCAATCCCGGCACGGAATACGGACCGCCCGGCACTTTTCTAATCAAATACGAAGGCGATGACATTCTCATCGATTGGAGCATAAATGCCTCTAATCAAGTGCGCACCTTTGATCTATCTTACCGGGTAGTTAATGCGGTTAAAATCTATCAGGATACGGCAGAACTCTATCGCAAATTCATCGGGGAAGCCAATGGCAATCGGATTTCCTATGTACAGGTGAACCTGACCCTGCCGCCGGGTGCAGAACAATTCCAGCAGGGGGAAGACATCCGTATCTGGGGACACGGGCCCTTAAACGGAGAAATCCAATTCGCCGGCCCTAATGCAGTCGTTATGAAAGTAAGCAATCTGCCCTCCTATACCTTCATGGAAGGACGGGTTCTCATGCCTGTCAGTCTGTTTGCCGGGGCGCCGGCGGAAGCCTATGTGGATCAACCGGCTCTGGTCAGGATCTTATCCGAGGAAAAGGGCTGGGCAGAACAGGCCAATAAGGAACGAATGATGGCCCGGGCGGAATTGGGTTTTGCCGTTAGCATTGTTTTAGCGGCTTTAGTCATTGTGTTTATGTTATGGCGCCGGTACGGGCGCAAACATCCTACGGTTTTTGACGGTGATTACTACCGGGATCTGCCGGCTGATTACAGCCCGGCGGAACTAAGTGTGCTGTGGAACTTCAAAATAATGAACGCCAATGATATCACTGCTACCATCATGGACTTAGCCCGTCGAAAATTCCTCTTTCTAGAGGAGGACACAGTACAGAAACGCAGGCTCCTGGGCACCAAAGAAGTCACTACCTTCCTGCTTAGTTTTCTGCCGGCACCGGAACCAGCCAGCTTAAGAAAACCGAAAGAAGCAGTCCTTAGGCCTCATGAAGCAGAACTTATCGACTTTCTCAAAAACGATATCGGCGGCGGTAAAGATTATATATATTTGACCGATATTGAAGAATACGCCAAAAAGAATGGCGAGGAGTTTTATCTCTGGTGGAGCAGCTGGACTGCCGATATCATAGCTAAATGCGAAGAGTACAATTTCTTTGACAGCCATGGCAAAATGACCCTTTTCACTGTGTTGGGCGGGGCAGCCCTTTTTGTGCTGGGCTTTGTCCTGGCAGCCAGGATCGGAACCATTGGCTGGGCGATGATGCTGGCGGGCGTTATTATTTTTGTGGTGCCTCTGTTTTTCAAGCGACGTTCCGTGACCGGTCAGGAAGATTATGTGCGCTGGGCAGCATTCAAAAGATTCCTGGAACATTTTTCGGAGATGCAGCGCCATGAGATACCCAGCCTTATTATCTGGGAGCATTATCTGGTTTATGCGGTCACCCTGGGTGTAGCCAAGGAAGTCATCAAGCAGCTGGAAGTGGTTTTCCCCAATATGCAGGAGGGAGATTATCGTTTCGGTCAAGGATGGATGATGTATGGAACCTATCATACGGGTATGAATGCCCTGAACAATTCCTTCGATGGGATCGGCGATTCCTTCGAGCGATCTCTGGCATCAGCCCAGAAAGCAGTCAGCAAGTCTTCATCCGGTTCCGGCGGTGGGGGCGGATTCTCCGGCGGCGGAGGTGGCGGCGGCGGAGGCGGCAGCTACGGAGGCCGTTAGAATTGTGTGGCGTGAGGTGTGAGGAGGTAAAACATGATTTGTCCAAATTGCGGAGTTGTTTCTGATAAAAGCGTCAAATTCTGTACTAGCTGTGGTAATCCTTTAGCCCAGACAGTAGATAATCAACCGGATCACGAAACACGTATAGAACAAACCGAAGGGAATCAGAATCTGGTCGGCTTTTCAGATCGTATTAACGACCCGGCTTTTGCCAGTTACCAGAGACAAGGCATAGCCTGGATTTTTATTTTCACTGGAATTTTATCTGTAATTGTTATCGTTGGCTTTTTTATTTACGGAGAAACCAGTTATGAAATGGACAATCCACAGGCTCTCTATATCGGACTGGGTATTGCAGGCATGTTTATGACTATCGCCATATTAGCCACCCTCAGTCGCTTGACCACTAAACAATGGGATGGAGTAGTCATTGACAAGAAAAAAGAGAAAAAGACCCGGCGCAGCAAAAATAGCGACGGTGGGTACTACACAGAGAGATATACTTTGTACACGCTTGTCTTCAAAACCGACCGGGGCAAGATCATAAACAAATATATGGAAGATGACGATACCATTTATAATTACTTTGAGATTGGGGATCGGGTGCGTCATCACAAAGGGTTAGGCACTCTGGAAAAATACGATAAATCCAAAGACGACATCATATTCTGCAATGCCTGCTCCACTCTAAACGACATCGATGATGACAAATGCTACCGCTGCTCCTGTCCGCTGTTAAACAAATGATTTTGCTCCATGGTTTATTCAAAACCCTCACAATGGGGGTTTTTT
>DLUN01000218.1:3861-5131 GCA_003444615.1 Syntrophomonas sp. | reverse complement strand
TGACCTGATTGGGGACAAAATCCTTGTTGAAGTGCAGATATACTCATATAATTGTAACAGAGGTGTTTTTTCCATGAGATTTAGCGAAAAACTGGATTACCTAATGAAGGTTACCAATACTACCAACAGTGCCTTGGCATCATCCACCTCATTGGATGCTTCTTACATCAGCCGTTTGCGCCGCGGAGTCAGAAACCTGCCTAAGAATGAAAACTATGTGCCCCTGATGGCCGACTATTTTGCTAAACACTGCTCAGAGGAATATCAAACCAAAGCTTTGCGGGAATGTATACCTCCCTCATACCCTGTTTCCAACGATCAGAGTGAAAACAGCAGATCGATAATGAGATGGCTGAAAGAAGATGACGACCACCCTTCTAATACCGTGCAGGGGTTTTTGGATATTCTGGAAGACTTCCAGTTCAAGAAGCCGCATAATTGGAGCCAGATTGAGAGTGCTGATCACATTGAAACAAAAAAATCTTTGGTATCAATCCATTATGGATTCTCTGGCAAACAGGAGGCAACACTGGCATTTTTGCGAGCAGTGATCAATTGCAACAAACCCCAGACTTTGCTTTTGTTCAGCGATGAAAGTTTTGACTGGCTGGGCCAGAATCCTGAGTACGCAGCTCGATGGGCAGCTCTGATGATCCAAGTGATTGCCCAGGGTAATCGAATCTGCATGATACATACGGTCAGCCGCAACCTGGATGAGATGCTGGCAGGCCTTTCCAGATGGATGCCCCTATACATGACCGGTGCCATTGAACCCTATTATTATCCGAAGACCAGGGATGGATTATTTAAACGAACCCTCTTCATTGCTCCGGAAACAGCGGCAGTCATATCAAATTCGGTGGGCAACATGGAAGATGAGGCTGCTAATTTCCTGATAACAGATAAAAAAGCGGTTCGGGCCTTGACGAGGGAATATAACAACTTGTTAGCTTTATGCCGGCCTTTGATGCGGATTTTTACTTCTGCTGACAGCCAAGCCTATAAATCCATACTCGATGAGTTCGAAAGGGAATCTGCCGATGCCATTGTAAAAGCCGAATCTTTTGGTATATTATCTATGCCGGATGTGGTTGTTGATGGGATCATCACCCGCATGGGACAAACTGATGGCCAAGAGATAGCTGATTATCTTAGCATCAGAAAACGGAACTTCACCGAACATCTGCTTACCCACGAATTCACAGAGATCGTTACGATACCAGCTCTGGATAAGATGAAGGAAGGCCGGCTGAGAGTTGCTCTGCCTGAC
>DLUN01000218.1:0-3528 GCA_003444615.1 Syntrophomonas sp. | reverse complement strand
TGAATAAGAATGAGGGTTTTATGCTGTACGCCAAGGAGGATGTGGGGGTTATCGTAGCCAAGACATCTGCCCCTGCCATTACTTTCGCTATAAACCAAAGCAATATGACCGCATCTTTCTGGGATTATTTGCATGGCTATATCAATAGAAGTGCTGAACCACAGATGAATAAGAAGGCTGTGATTCGGAGATTCCAGTCTTTAATTGAACAGCTCAAGGCATTATAAGCATCTGTCTTATGATGGCTTGGCTAGTTCTTTGGCCAAGGATAACAAGGTGGGGGCATTATTTTTCTGAGGATCTTCCAGGACAACTTCCAGAAGATTATTGAGCAGCTTACCCATGTCCGGGCCGGGGGCTATGCCTATTTTTATTAAGTCGTGGCCATTAATAGCCAGGTCCTGCACTTTAAGAGGTGAGTTTTCGTGGAGAATCTGCTCAATCTCGGTTTGCATTTCCTCCAGAGCGGAAAAGTCAGCAGGTGGTGCTGAACCCAATATATCAGCTTTTTGCAGATCATATAAGTCCTGCAGATTGTGCTCACCCACCTGGTTTACCAGCTTTTTGAGATTGGCATTGCGAAATCTGGCAAAGCGGGTCATGTGAGCGCCTACCAAAATAGTAATATCCTCAATAGTCTTATTGTCATATTTCAGGCGTTCCAGAATACTGCGGGTAATCTCTTGTCCTTTCATATGATGCCCGTAAAAATGACCAACTCCATCCTCACCTCGGGTGAAGGTGGCTGGTTTGCCAATGTCATGCAAAAAGGCAGCCCATCGTACATTCAAACGGGGAGGAACTGCCTCCAAAACCGCCAGGGCATGCTGAAAAACATCCTTGTCATGATTTTTGTTATGCTGATCAAAGTCAACCATAGGCATGGCTTCGGGTATTACATGGGCTAAAAGATTATGGGATAGCAGCAGTTTAATTCCCAAAGAAGGGTGATCGGATATGAATATTTTATTCAACTCCTCGCGGATTCGCTCCACGGAAACCTGTCTGATCAGTTCATGGGAATCGATTATGGCCTCGCTTACGGTTGAGTGAAGACAAAAGTCAAAACTAGCGGCAAAACGTATAGCTCGCATCATCCGCAGGGGATCTTCCAGGAAGCGCTCCCGGGATTGATTCAGAGGGGATCTTATTATCTGCTTTTTAAGGTCTTCCCGACCGCCAAAAGGATCGTAAATTGTCCCTTGCGTATCCATGGCGATAGCATTGATGGTGAAATCGCGCCGCAGCAAATCCTGGTATAAATCATATTGGCCTGCAGTGGTGCCCTTGAAAGTAGATACCTCTACAGGTACTCCCTCCATTAATACCGTCACTGTTCCGTGTCCAATGCCTGTTGGAACTGTTTTCGGGAACCAACCCATGATCTCCTGGGGGAGGGCAGAAGTGGCTATATCATAGTCTGATGGCTCTATATCCATTAGTAAATCCCGTACACATCCGCCTACGACAAAGGCTTCCCTATTATGAACGTTTAAAATATTTATTATCTTTGAAACATAGGGTGGTAATATCATGCGGTCAGGCCCCCCTATATGATATTTTATATATCAATTATCCATTACCAGCTTCATTTAGCCAACTATTATTAGTTTATACTTTATAGACGGCGATATAAAAACCGGACTGCATAATTTGTATAATGCAGTCCGGCTTAGCCAACAGCTATCTTCAACTAGATGAAGCCCAGGCTGGAACCCGGTATGTGAAAGTCGATGTTGCTTCCACAGGCTAAGGGATAGTCGCTGAATTCCCGGTGAGAGAGCTTTATCTTGATTTGATGGCCCATATCAACCGAAAGGCAGACAAAGTCTTTTTGCAAAGAGATTCCGGTAACAACTCCATGGAAGCAATTGCAGGCCCCAGGTTGTGAACCCAAACGCACATCTTTGGATGAGAAATAGATGTAAGAAAAGTCCTGGCCATTGACTGGTGGAGCGGGGAATACCAGCTGTTCACTGCACTTAAAAGTGCCATCAACATATTGGCCGGGAATAATATTTTCTATTCCCAGAAAAGAAGCTACATCCAAATTCTTAGGATGGTTGAATACCTCATCTGCAGTTCCGGTTTGAGCTAGAGTACCATCAATCATAACCCCTACATGGGTGGCTAAACTCATTGCTTCGTTGAAGTCGTGAGTAATGTGTAGAATGGTGGTGTCAAACTTTTCATGAATCCTCTTCAGCTCTATTTGCAGAGCTTCCTTACTATTAGGATCCAAAGAACTGAGCGGTTCATCTAATAAAAGGATGGTGGGCTCTATGATCAGAACTCTGGCCAGAGCCACTCGCTGTTGTTCTCCACCGCTCAGGGTCAGGGGGAACCGATCTAGCAGGTGGGCAATCCCCAATATATCTACCAGCCGCATCATTTTATCCAGGGCGTCACTCAACGGGAAGCATTTTTTGGCACCAAACAGAATATTATCCTTAACTGTCATGTGAGGAAATAGCATGTAGTCTTGATAGACAAATCCCATTTTCCTGGCTTCGGCTGGCAGACGAGTAATATCTTTATCGTATAAGTATACTCGGCCTTTGTCAGG
This sequence comes from Syntrophomonas sp., assembly GCA_003444615.1. GTDB lineage: Bacteria > Bacillota > Syntrophomonadia > Syntrophomonadales > Syntrophomonadaceae > DTU018. Next base: position 962 of record DLUN01000218.1, on the reverse strand, counting down.
ATGGTGAAAACCGGCAATGATCTCAAGCAAAACGGTTTTTCCGGTTCCTGAGGGGCCAAGTATTATGAAATATTGCCCCCGGTCCACTTCCAGGTTGATGCTGTTGATGGTAAAGTCACCTAATCGCTTAGAAACGTTTGCTACTTTCAGCACTACCATACCCCGTCCTTTCCCCGGTCAATTATCTTGGTTCTGGAGCCTAGAGCTTCAAATACCAGCAATGAGGCTACCGAAATCACTATCAATATGGTAGCGGCAGCCATCGCCAGCCCTAGTTCACCGGTGGACATGTTAAGGTATAGTGACAGAGGAAGGGTTTCGGTTTTGAGCCGGGTTGCTCCGGCTAACATCAGAACAGCTCCGAATTCCCCCAAAGCCTTGGCCCAGGTAATAATGATTGCTGCCATAATACCACTCTTGGCTAGAGGCAGAGTTATTTTTACAAAGGTCTCCAACTGGTTGTAACCCAGACTGCGGGCTACAAATTCCATACGGGTACTGACGGAACTGAAAGCCGTATAAATCACTTTGACCATGTAGGGGACATTTACGAAATACTGAGCTAAAATGATACCTTTTACCGTAAATACGAATTGAAGTCCCATACTGGCCAGGTTACGACCGAATTGAGTTGTTCCAAATAACAGCAGCAGCGCTACACCTGAAACAATCGGCGGCAGTGCTAGCGGTACATCTAGAACAGTATTGATTATGAATGAAAGCCTGGATTTAACCCGAGCCAGGTAATAGGCTATAGGTATAGCCATCAAGATGCAGAGAAAAGTGGATATTATTGAAGTATAAATACTTAATTTAATGGCAAATATTATTTCCGCACTCTGCAAACTGGTCTTTAAATCGGGAACACCCCTAATGATCACCAGCGAAATACTGGCTGTAATCAAGATTACCAGCAGAATCCCCATAAAGAAATTGCCAAACCGGAAGGCACCGTTTACTAC
>DLUN01000071.1:13486-13650 GCA_003444615.1 Syntrophomonas sp. | reverse complement strand
TATACGATGCAAAGTCATTGCCCTGACCATCGTCCCATGCTTTCCATTCGCCAGCTTCCTCATTCCAGTATTGCAGTTCATATAAAAACCAACCCATATCCAGCAGCCTGTACTCACAGCATAAAATGTCCAGTATCAATATTGCTGTTCTTACATCAGGCACT
>DLUN01000071.1:0-13191 GCA_003444615.1 Syntrophomonas sp. | reverse complement strand
TTCCAGTTGCTTTTCATAAAATTCATTTTTTCCCTGAGAACTGTTCATAGTAGTCGCCTCCTTAAAATTCATAAGAAACTAAATATCAGCTAATTAGGCTGAAAAATTAAAATAAAACGCTTATACTTAATAATGCGCTTAATTACTGCTGATATCTATACCAAATGATAAAAGAAACAAGATTTGTTGTCAAAAAAAGTAAAACTGTTTTGCGTGGGTATAGATAATGGATTGATCCTGACTGAGGAGGTGGCAGCTTTTGATGACGATGTTAAAGCTTTGGGAATGACAAGATTTGTCCAATTATAATTAATTTTGGAAAATTTCAAGGAAAATCAGCTTTTACAGCGAAAACTAGGATTATAATCCTAATTACTACTGTTCACTTTGAGGGGGCAAAATGTCTATCCTTAGTGCTTGTTCAGGGTTAAATGATTGTGAACTAGTTCTTTCGTCCTGCTTGGAAAGAGAACAATTCATAGGCAGAGTTCCTTTAACGGCTGAAGATATAGGAAGATTGGGTGAATTAATCAGACAGAAGTTGCGAGGGGACTGGTCAACGACTGTCCTGGTGGCTCAGCAAACTCCTCTTTGCTTAGCCTTTTTTCTGGTTTTTACGGGGATATTTGACTATGAGGAAGGCAACTACTGGTCAGGAGTGGAAAGACGCCTGCAGATAGAACTGGAGCCTACCTGGAAATCCTTCTGGGGACAAAGCTTTCTCAGTGTGCTGAGGCGTCAGGGGATAGACATGCCTGTCATTAAGGATTCTCTACGTTATGTGACTCCTATTCTATTGCAGGGAGGCATCCCAATAAATTGTCTGGAAAATTTCCTGCACCGTGTCTTGTTACCTTTAATTAAGCGTAATATTGTTGAAAGTCAGGAAGTACATCAGGAAATAAATCTTTTTCGCCAAAGAGAAAAGAGACGGCAAGAAGCAGCTGCAGAGATAGTTAGATTAAAGAAGAAGCAGTTCTCAATTAATAGAAAACTCAAATCTATCAAGAAGTTGCAAGTTCTTAAGGAAGAAATAGAATGTACTGAAAAAAGCCTGGGTCTTGTGTCTTTTGACCCAGGCCTAGATTCTAAATTACTTCAGGAGTATTATGGCCTAATTAACCAATGGGACTATTTAACAAATCAAATTAACTACTGGCAATCTGCCATTGAAAAGGAAAGAAACAATCTAAACGAATTGCAGTCGCAACAAATAAAACTGTGCAGTGCTTATGAGCAAACAGATGCCCTTCAGAACTCTTTTGCTGATTTGCATAAGCAAAAAGAAAGGCTTAAGGATGAACATGACCAGGAGAGGTACTTACTGGAACAGTGTCTCTCTCTAGCTGGCCTGGTATGGGGGCAGGATGTGGATTTGCAAGAGTTGATGTCCATAAACCTACTGGATATTGGGCAAATCCGTGAGGCTTTGCAGAGGTACAAGTTTTGTAGATTGGAATATGGACGCTGTTTATTAGAGTTATCACTGGCTCTTGCTATCTTAAGCTATACCAATAGAAACATGGCCCAGCATGTATTTACATGCCAGCAGTTACTGGAAACAGAGATGGCTGCTGTGGGTTTTAAGCCCTCTGTATTGGTCCATCATGTTCTCACAAAGCAGTCCAAAGTAGTTCAGGCTGTCCAATTAACTCCCCAGCAACGACTCAGGAAAAGTTGGCAAAATTACCAGCAATGTCAGGGACAGTTACAGGCAGCTAAAAACCAGTTAGGGCAGGCTCTCTCTCCTTTTCCCCTTCCTGTAAAAGAAACTGTTTTTCTCACAGATTCCTGGATTGATGTGCTAGAGGAGCTAAACATAAAGTGTCAACAGGCTCACTTGCAGCAACAGGCCATCCAGAGTCTATCCTGCCATATTGCTGAAACTGAAGCCCAACTGAAAGGCAAAGTAATGGACTTGTTGAAAGAATTTTCTCTTTTACCTGGCAAAGACTACCTACAGTCATTAATGCAGTTGAAAGAGCACCTTACCCATGAGTTGGAGAATTTGGCTGGTCAGCAGGAACAAGCTGCTTTGGGCTACTTGCGACGCCAGATCATTGCCACATTTTACCATATACAGCAGAAAATGCTTGAAGAAGAGCTCTTAATTATTACCGAGCGCTTAAAGATAATGGGCGAAGGTGATGTGCAGGCTGGTCTGGAGCTATTAGAGGAATATATTCATCTGGAGCAGCAACTGGAACATTTACGCCAGCAAAGAGATCAATTGAGTTCTGCGCTAGGCTTAGAGAGCAGCTGTTTAGAGGAACAAATTGTCTTTTGGGAAAAGAACCTTGAGGAAGGACACCAGCTGCTGGTTAAATATCAGCGCCTGATGAAGCAGCCAGGTATTTTTACTGGTTTAGATGAACCTGTAGCTCGTTTTCTACTTTACGGTGGCGAATGGGCGCAAGCTTGGATTATGGAAAGCATTAATCTGGTAATTGCTTGTCAAAGGATAGAACATGCCAACGAAACAAAGAGCGCTATGTTGCCAACCTGGGCTAGAAAGCATCTACAGGAGCTAATTGAGCAATTAAACGAGGATTTCTTTTCCGAATCTCACAAAGAACAAACCACTTCATCAATTACCAAGGAGTATTCACGAGCACCTTATTTAGAACTGAATCTCCTGGAAGGTAACCTGGAAATGATCTTTTCTCGGCAGACTTATCATGTTGAAGGAGATGTTTTGCCAGGAATCGCTACCTTAATTATTTCTGGCGGAGACGAAAATACACTGATGTATAAACATACTATTCGACTCTATAAGTCTTTAGATCAGGCAGGATGGCTGGAAACCAGGCCGTTGGCTATCCCTATAACCAAAGTTCACCCATATTATCGGGTGCGAATATTTATAGAAAACATTTTACAGCGGGAATGGATAGTGGAAACGAGTATAAAATTTTATCCTGCTCTTGTTTTCAATGAAACCGGGCTGTTACTTGCTAAGACAGAATTACCCCGATCCAGACTATGGCTGCTGTTGTTGTATGGGACGACCTTGTGTACAGAAATACCCATCCTGGCCGAGGAGTCTATGCCGCAAATTGGGCCGGGAGGCATTATGTTCCTGATTGATCCGGTAAATTCCAGTGCCAGTGAAATTATTCTGATGGATAATGAAGGTCACCATTATACTTTGACTTTTAAGGAAGTTCCTCAGGTGAAATTGAGCGGAGGTCAAATAAAACCAGGTATATGGATTAATGGTGATCCTTTATATGTTAAGCTACCGGAAGGCATAACTTTGCCCATGACAGGAACCGAACCCGAAGACTGGGAATTGGGGATACGCTCGTTAAACTCTGGCTATGAAAATGTCCACTTGTCTGAGATTGAGTTTACCCGTAAGGCTAATGATGTATATATTCCGTTATTTTCGCTCTTTAATGAGGAACCTCACGGATGGTACCGCATACGGTTGCGTGGACCTGGCTGGAGTGAATATGTCATTAGTTTGGCAGTCTTCCCAGAACTGGACTGGGAATATGAAGAAACACTATATTGGCCGGAAATGGCAACAGACGAAACGACTGGCTTAACCTTTATGGCACCTATGGATTGCCGCTTTACTCCATTCCCTCCAGCCTTTTTGCGTCAAGTGGAAGATGACGTACATGAGATTGCTTTTTCGTCTTCGGCAGATAGTTTACAGGGGGAGTTATCTGACAGTTATACACAGCTACCGGTTACATTGGAAATTCCGCGGGTGAAATGGCGTTTGCATAAATTAGAGGACAGAGAGGAATGGAGTAGCCAAATAGGAGAATACTGGCTAAGTGACTGGATAGGTGCCCAGAGAATCAGTTTGCAAGTGTATGTACCATTATCTATTGCTAAATGTGTAATTTTGCAAATAGATGGAGTGCCCCAGGGTCGTCCTGTTCCCCTAAAAGATTATCACGCGGAATTTGACCTGTTGCCTTGGTTTGATTCACTGAGTCAAGGAGCTGCAACTAAAAAGATTGGAATTATGGTATATAATCAGCGCCGCCAAGCAATTGGCGAGGGATTATTGTTTACTGTCCACTGCCAATGGGAAGTACAGGATCTGCAGATAAGCGAAAAGGAGGATGGTACTTTATTGCTTGGCTGGAAGGAGAAAAGGCCGGCTACTGACCGGGTTGCAAATATATGGCAGCTAGATCAAGCCTGGCTCCCACCTAAAAAGTTTCCCATTCCGGATGGCCAGTTTGAATTGGAGATATCCGGTGATGATATGAGCGGAGGATATTACCGGCTGCTATTTACCCTGGAGGATCCATGGGATGTGGAACCAGTAAAGCAGTTTCCTTCGGAACAACTAGGGAACTGTCTTGACTGTACCTTCACAGGGAAAACCCCTGTGCTACTGGGACTATACCAGGACAGCAGCAATGAAGAACAAAACCTTATTGGATGGCTCTCCCATCCGGATGAGGTACAAAGAGTAAGGATTATTCTCTTAGGTCGCCAGAGTGGGAAAGTTATCTATCGGGTGCATAAGTTTGGGTGTAAACACGGTGAAATAAACTTCAACGAATTTTACTCCAAACACCAGTCAATTAAGAATGATCAATTATCTGATGACCAATACTTCCATTGGATCGGAATTTGGCCTGTACATAGAGAAGCTACTCTGAACTTTTACCTGCTGCCTGGGGCTGCCCCTGTAGAAAATTTATATAGCCCTACTACTTTTCCCTATGATTTACCCCCGGAGTTATTAAGTTTTGTCGTTGCCGGGATGATTGATGAGAGATACCCCATAGTGTTACAGTTGCCTGGGCATTTCAATGACACGATTTTGAAGGCGCTAAAACATGATCAGGAATGCCGCTTAACCCTGCCCAAAGAACATCAGCTAATTATCAAAGGGAGGGGAGGGGTGATCGACCTAAAGGTGGCCCATGCTGTTGTATGCAGCCAACCTGGTTGCCCTCGCCAGGGTGAGTTTTGTCATGATTTAGATTACTGGTTAAATAATCACCATAGTTGTAGTTGCTTAGCGGTAGTAAGTGATGTGGACGCTCATTTGTTTTGGACGCTGAAGTCTAATGATTTAGCCAGGATGTATAGCGAAAAATTTCAATTGAACAACCCGCTTCTGCCGTTAATTCATCAATTTACTGCCGAGGAATGGAAACAATTGCAGATAAATGGACCACCAGCCTGGGAAAGAATTGCTGAGATACTATGGGAACGTGAAAAAACTATGGTTGCAACTGTGTGGGGAGGGAAAAATGAATGAGTATAAATCCTTTTCATGCTGCTAGGGCGATCCAGGATAGCTATATCAGCTATCTCTCTTCCACTTTTAGCTTCATGGACCGTGCTCTGCAAGAGGAGTTTACCCGCTTGCTAAATCAGCCGGGCCGCTTAATAAAAGGCCCTATTTTGGAGGCTACTCCAGAATTTGCCCGGGGGAAAACCATCAGTGAGATGGTTGATACTGGAGTGTTAAGTAAATCATTGCTAAAATTATCAGCAATTTCGCCGGAAATGATCTTATACAAGCATCAGGAAGAGGCTATAACCAAACTGCTGGTTAAGCGACGCAACCTTGTGGTAGCTACAGGAACCGGCAGTGGTAAAACGGAAGCCTTTCTATTACCGATTGTAAGTGATTTGTTGCAAGAATATGAACAAGGTTCTCTAGACCCGGGGGTAAGGGCTTTGCTGTTGTACCCCATGAATGCTTTGGCTAATGACCAGGTCAAGCGTTTGCGCAATCTATTAAAAGATTGTCCGCAGATAACCTTTGGACGCTATATTGGTGAAACTCTAGAAAGAAAAAACGATGCCTTGGAGCATTATCGTAAAGTCTTTAGCTGTGATCCCCTGGAAAATGAATTGATATCCAGGGAGGAAATGCGCAACAGCCCTCCCCATATCTTGCTGACCAACTATGCGATGTTGGAATACCTTTTGTTGCGCCCGAAAGATACTGTTTTCTTTGATGGCTCCCTGGCTCGTCACTGGCGTTATCTGGTAGTTGATGAAGCCCATACTTTCTCTGGTGCTAGGGGAATTGAAATGGCCATGCTGATCAGGCGCTTGAAGGAGCGCATTTTCGCATCGGAAGACGAACACTTGCAATGTGTGGCTACCAGTGCCACTCTGGGAAATGGGCGTCATGACGCACCGGCAGTAGTTGCTTTCGCCAGTCGGTTGTTCGGCGAGTCTTTTGAGTGGGAAGAGGATAACCAGGACCGACAGGATGTGGTTTACGCTACCCGACTTCCGATAATTAGCACTGAAGATGCCTTCGAAGGCTGGGAGTACGATTCTGATTTGTATTTAAACTGGTATCAAACCATATTGTCTCAAGAAACGACGGATGTTCTTAACGATCTAGCCAGAATTAGCCGGCAGGCTGGTTTGCCTGAATTAGTAATTCAGCAAGCCGTGACTGCTGCTCAGAAAAACGGTTGGCCTGCTTTTCTATATCGCCTATTAAAACATGACTTAAGGGTTATTAATCTACAAAAGAAACTACAGGAAAGTCCTTGTCTGTTGGAGGAAGTGGCCAAAGAGCTTTTTAGTGATGACCCGGAGCAGATGGAAAAAGTGGTTGCCCTAGTTGATATAGCCAAAATTGCCCGCCCCGAGCCCAGTTTACAATCCTTAATCCCGGCTCGGTACCATTTATTTGTTAGGGCAGTGGAAGGGGTTTATCAACAGCTGGAACCTAAACCTCGGCTGTTTCTCGAAAGGCGCAATTTTGTTGAAGAAAAAGGCCATCGCTATCCAGTATTTGAATTAGCAGCTTGCCGGAACTGTGGAGCTACCTACTTAGTAGGGACCCTTATCAACAATGAGCTTCCTGCTAAGCTTCAGCCTCCTCGAATGGATGATGAATATCAAGTGAGTTATTTTTACCTGCTTGGTAAAGCAGTAACCGAAGAGGAGTTGGACGAAGATGATGAAACTGTATTAACTGCCCAAACATATCTAGATTGTAAACAAAACAGACTGGTTATTTGTGGGAAATGTGGAACTATTGATTTAGCAAACACTGTTTTACCTCCCTGTGATTGTGGACCTGAACACTATCAATATTTGCTAGAGGTGCCTGGTAATGAGGAAGGAAGGGTAATCACGTGCCTTGCCTGCGGCAAAAGAAGTATTGCCGGAATGGTATGGCGCTTTTTAACCGGCACAGATGCTACTGCAAGTGTTTTAGCAACAGCCCTCTATCAGCAGTTGGACCAGGAGAAACCAGAGTATACCAGCTTACGTGAGGAAATCTCAGTATCTGCATCAACTGACGACGGTTGGGAGAGCGCTCCAGAGGATGCTATGAATATCAGCGTAAACAAAGAACCACCTCGATTGCTGATTTTTTCCGACAGTAGACAGGATGCGGCTTTCTTCGCTCCCTACCTTGATCGTACTTATAGTCAAATACTCCGCCGGGTACTTATCTTGAAGACCTTGGAAACTAGCCGTTCCGATATTCTAACCTATGGATGGCGCCTGTCTGATTTAGCCCGCGCATTGGCTGAGCAGGCTCGCCGCTCTGGATTTTTTATCGAGAGAGAAACTCCCCAGGAACAATTTAACGAAGTGTGGCGCTGGGTCATGTTTGAATTCTTAGGTTTAGATAATCATATCAACCTGGAAGGCTTGGGATTGATGGGATTTACATTGCTAAAACCGGAAGACTGGAGCCCTTTTCCCGCCTTAACTCGACCTCCATGGAATCTAAGTAGCGATGAGGTTTGGATGCTGTTTCAGATACTTATAAACAGTTTACGTCGCCAAGGAGCGATACTATTTCCCGAGAATGTTTCTCCCCGTGATGAACTATTTCAGCCTCGCAATCGAGAAATAGCAGTTCGCTCCCATTCAAATACGCAGGTTGCCAAGTTGGGCATTATTGGCTGGAATCCGCGTCATCTTAACAGCCGTTTGGATTATTTACACCGCTTGTCGGCACGGCTGGAAGGGCATCCCACTCCTGAGGATTGCCGTCTTGCTCTGGAGAAAATCTGGGAAAAGAATTTTCGCTTAGGACAGCATACAAATGATTATTTTGCCGAAGTGACCATAAACCGGGATATAACCGCCCGACAACTGCGTTATGAGATGTGGGAACTACAGCCTACCTTGGTTAAACCGGACATACAGTGGTATAGATGCGATCGTTGTCGTAGTCTCACTTTATATAATCTACGTGAGGTATGCCCCAATTACCGTTGTTCTGGAAAATTGGTGCCTTGTGAGCCCTATGAAGTGTTACGCGATAATCACTACTACCGGTTATATACGGAACTGACGTCTAGGAGAATGATTGTACGGGAGCATACCGCCCAGCTGACTAGTGAAGCAGCCGCTGATTTGCAGGTTAAATTCAATAACGGGCAGGTTAATGTGCTGAGCTGTTCGACAACCTTTGAACTAGGGGTTGACGTGGGTGAGCTGGAAGCTGTTTTATTGCGCAATGTGCCGCCTTCAGCAGCTAACTATGTCCAAAGAGCCGGCCGGGCTGGGCGAAGGGTGGAATCTACAGCCTTTGTTCTTACCTATGCCCAGCGGCGTTCCCATGATCTGGATCATTTCCGCAATCCCCTTAATATGGTTGCTGGAAAGATAGGAGTTCCTCATGTTCAGCTACAAAACCCCAAAATTATCCTAAGACATGTTAATGCAGTGGCTCTGGCCTCTTTTTGGAGGCAATACCCCGACTATTTTGAGCAGGTGCAAGGCTTCTTTTTTGCTCCTGACATCTCCGGCCCTGATCTTTTCCTGGAGTACCTAAAAGAACACCCGAGTGAATTACTGGATTCTCTGCAGCGGATTGTACCTTTGGATATGCAGCCTATATTGGGCATCGAGGATTGGTCCTGGATAAAACACCTTTTTGGAGACTCTGGTGTATTAAAACGGGCGGAAGATGAGGTAGTCAATGATGTAACTGAGCTGGAAAACCTGCGCCATAAACGTTTTGAGAGTAATCAAGGGGGCGTTGATCACCTGTCACGCTTGATCAAAACGATAAAAGAAAGAAACCTGATTAACTTTCTCTCTTCCCGCAACGTGCTGCCTAAATATGGATTCCCAGTGGATGTGGTTGAATTGAATATAATAAATCATTCCGAAGAGGCTCGCATGATAGAGTTGGAAAGAGATTTACGCATTGCATTGTCAGAGTATGCTCCGGGAAGTGAAGTAGTTGCTGCCGGAAAGCTATGGACTTCTAGGTATATTAAGTTGCCCCCCGGTAAACAATGGGATACGTATGATTATGCTATTTGTAAGTATTGCCACAATTTTTATCCTCAACGGGCTGAGTTTGAGGACAAATTACAGAAGTGTCCGGTTTGCGACAGATCTTTTGGGAATAACCAAGGCACTTTTATCATTCCTGACTTTGGTTTTATTTCCTCTCCCGATCCTCCGCAACGTCCTAGGGAGAAAAAACCGGAGCGTACTTACTCTATGAGAGTATTTTTCTCCCCAGGAAATCCTAGTGCTGAACCTAAAAGTATATTCCTTAAGTATCCACATATAAGGATTAAGGCAACTGCCCAGTCACAAGGAAAACTAGTAGTAATTAATAAAGGCAGTAGTGGATTCCGCGTTTGTCCATACTGTGGCTTTGCTAGTATGGGCACGGAAAAGGTTCCTTCTGCCCATCAAACACCTTGGGGGCAAAAATGCAGCGGTACCCTTAGGAAACGTTATTCTTTGGGACATCAGTTTTATAGCGATATCCTTCGGATAAACTTTCAAGGCTACCAAAATACAGATTCTGGCTTTTGGTTGTCCTTATTATATGGACTTCTGGAGGGTGCCAGTAGCGTGCTAGACATAGAACGGCAAGACTTGGATGGTTGTATCTATAGACCTAGCGGAGGTCTTTACTCACCTGAATTAGTTCTTTTCGACGATGTACCTGGTGGGGCTGGTCATGTTTATCGCATAGCAGAACCAAATGTTTTAGAGGCAATACTTGAGCGCACCCGTGAAAAGCTAGAAGTCTGTGAATGTGGTGGAAAGGAAGGCGATGCTAGCTGTCAAGGTTGCCTACGCAACTACCGCAACCAATTTTGCCACGAAGACTTAAAACGGGGACCAGTAATACAATTTTTGAGCCAACTACGGGATTGTTAGAGACCTCCAGGGGAGGGGTTATCACCTAACGACAACCCCTTCCTCCGTTGGTATAGTCAATTTTACATCAAACACCGGATAACAGCTCCTTTTTACCGATTCATTTCGACACATTATACATAGTTTTCGTGATTCTTAAGCCGGGAGAAACCATGACTGAGGAAGAAGTGAAAGAATACTGCCGGGAGTATTTAGCCCCCTACAAGGTTCCTACTTTGGTAGAGTTTATTGATGAATTGCCCCGTACTAATGTGGGAAAACCAATGCGGGCAGAACTTCGTAGAATAGAACGGGAAAAAGCTCTAAAGGAAGGGAAATAGTATTCCAACGGTAAAGGGGAGGGGGTTGCAAAGAACCCCCTTTCCTTTTTGGGATCCTACAACTCCACCCGCCGGTTATAGACCCAGATAGATAGGGCCATTATAACTGCAGCGACCAATGCGATTACCCCTAACAGAATCCACAAAAGCTGGGCCATAAGATCTGGAGCCGGTATGGCTGTATGTTGTTGCCCTAACATTAAGCCCATCACCTTACCCGACAGCCAGAGGGTGGCAAAAAAGGTGACGATGGTGACCAGTCCCGAGAAGCGGCTGACCAGCTTGCCGATAATCTGGCTGAAAAAACTGACGGAAATCAGGTAACCCATCCAGGCTATGGTGACCAAATATAGCAGCACGGCTATATCCAGGTAAGGCAGAATCAGGTCCAGGTCCAGGTCATTATAAATCGGTTCCGGAGCCAATCCTATAACCAGCAGCAGGCCGCAGATACCTACTATCAAGGTACCGAATACATATTGAGTCAAAAGAGCTGCCAGGCGGCTGCCCAGTATCATGCTGCCTCCTACCGGCAGGGACATCATCAGATAAATGGTATGGTTATTCCATTCCTGCCCCAGCCGGAAAGAGGAAACGATAGGCAGGAAAAAGGCCAAACCCATTACCATGAACATAGCAATTGCAACTGCCATGGGTATGGAGCCTACTTTCAGGTAGAGCACCAGGCTTACTAAAACGGCTGCCCCGCCTATTACCACCATTTCAGGAGCCATTTCCCGCATTTGTTTTTTGTAAAGGGCTCCAAACCTGGTCAATGATTTAGCAAGCACTGCGCATCACCTCCTTCATGATTTCCACCAGAGACATGTTTTTCTCTTCCCGTAAATCCTCGGCATTACCAGATAATACTGTTTTCCCGTTTTGGATGAATATGACTTCATCCACTAATCCTTCCACCTCGTCAATCTCATGCGTGGAAATAATGACCGTCTGTTCTCCTTCCCGGTAATCCCGGATAACCGAATTGATAATCTCTTCCCGGGTGAGAAGGTCGATGCCTGATAGGGGTTCATCCAGCAGCAGGTAAGGGGAACACCTGGACAAGGTTAACAGCAGTTTGACTTTAGCCCGCTGGCCTTTGGAAATTTTACCGATTTTCATATCCTCATTTAAGTTTAAGTAATTCAACAAGTCCTGGTACTTGGCCTGATCCCAGTCCGAGTAAAATGTGCTTATAAATTGAGCTGCCTTTCCCACTGTCATCCAGGGATACAAATGATCTACTTCGGGCAGATAGGCAACCCGATCCCGGGTCATCCAGGGATTTAAGCCATCCACCAGCACCTGTCCCCGGTTAGGCCGGTTCAACCCGGCAATCATTTTAAGAGAGGTTGATTTTCCCGCTCCATTAGGGCCGAACAAACCGATGACCCTTCCTGAAGCCAACTGCGCCTGAAAATTATCCAGGGCGCGTACGGTACCAAAATACTTGCTTACCTGTTTAAACTCAATCACTGGTTCTCCGCCTCCTTGGCCTGCATGTAGTCCTCCAGCATCTTGATCAGATCACGGTCCCGGTAACCCAGGGCATTCATCTCCGCCACAAAATGATTTAGAATAAACTGGGCCATTTCTTCTTTCAAACTGGCCAGCATTGCCTCATCAGCGCTGACAAAGGTTCCCTGGCCTCTAAGGGTTTCTACCATATGCATAGCTTCCATCTCCCTATATGCTCTCTGCACTGTATTGGGATTAACCCTGGCCATCTCTGCGTATTCCCGCTGCGAAGGAATACGATCTCCATGCTTCAACTCACCGCGAATCATCTTTTTCTTAAAATCATCAATAATTTGGCGGTAAATCGGTTGAGCAGCATTAAAATTCACGAGTACATCACCTGCCTAGTGCATTAATTACCTAGTGCACTATTATACTAATACATAAAGCATAAAATGTCAAACAACATTTGGTTGTCTGTTTTCAGGGAACGGAGTTGTCGAAACTTTGTCTGGTTGACAATACCTCCGTCCCCGTGGTTATCACCGGGCGAAACCAGAAAAAGGCCGTATAGTGTAATGCTAAAGCGGTCTTTACCGGCACCTGGCGGAATGATACTATTGTGGAAAGTAATGGTTTATTGGTCTCGATAAGCTGGATTATATTTCTGAGCAGAAACTGGGGGGAGAGGAATACATGCTTACACGAGTGGCCTGGGTATTGGTGGCTATTTGGCTTTTGTGTGCCTTTTTGGTGGCTCCGCTGCATCAGGCGGGAATAGCTGGACAGTATATTATAGCGGGGGCTTTACTAATAGCTTCACTTGGCATGGGGCTCTATCTGCTTGCCAAAGGCAAAGACCTGACTAAGAACGAACGCTGGGGAATTATATTGAGTATACCGGTATGGCTGCTCCTGGCCTATACATTTTATCGGTAAATAATATACACAGGAGACTTTACTCCAAGGCTAAGGTGAACGTAATTATATAATAACAGCCAGCCGCTTTTTTCACTAACGGCTGGCTGTTTTATTTGTTTACCTATTTATCCTTCTCAGCATACATCTGGCGAAGTACATTCTTCTCTATTTTGCCAATGTAGTTGTGGGGGATAGCGTCCACAAAGAAGTAACCATCGGGGATGTCCGGTATCCACCATTTTTCAATTTTGCCCTCTTCAGCGAATTTTTCCAGGTGAGCTTTGACATCTTCTGCAGTAGCGGTTTCTCCAGGTTTGAGAGCTATACAGGCACAGGGTCTTTCATCCCAGCGAGGATGGGGTATGCCTGTCTCTTATACACATCT
>DLUN01000118.1:3391-4887 GCA_003444615.1 Syntrophomonas sp. | reverse complement strand
CTGAAAAGGGGCATGAGCAGGCCAAGGAAATCGAAGAGCGGGCTCTACGGGTACAGCAAAGAGCCGAACATTCCCAGCAGAATGCCACCCAGGTTTATGAAACTATTCAAGCTAAACTGGAAAAATCCATTAGCGATGCCCGGGTAGTAGACCAGATTTCAAACCTGGCGGAAAATATTGCGGGCATAGCCGCTCAAACCAATCTCCTGGCTTTGAACGCTGCTATTGAGGCCGCCCGGGCTGGTGAGCAGGGACGGGGCTTTGCCGTGGTTGCCGAAGAAGTCCGCAAGTTGGCGGAAGATTCGTCCCAGACAGTGACTGAAATCCAGTCTCTCACCCACCAGGTTCAAGAAGCTATTGGAGCCCTGATTGCCAATTCCCATGACGCTTTGGAGTTTATGACCGAAGAAGTTATGCGGGACTATGAACAGATGGTAGATATCGGTCAGCAATACAAGCGGGATAGTGAAACTGTTTATGAACTTACGGAAAAAATGTCTCAGAATATAGAACAGGTAATGTCCGCCATGCAGGTAATCAATCGTTCCCTTGAAGGAACTGCTGCCACGGTGGAAGAGTCTTCGGCTAGTTCCCTGGAGATCGCCCATGGCACCGAGGCTGCCGCTCAGGCTGCTGAGGAAATCAACCAGGCCTCACGCCGTTTAGCTGAAAATGCTGAACAGTTGAACGGCTCTAATTGTTCACTTTAAGTTATAACTTCTTTAAGCGAAGGGAAATTACCTAAAAAAGAAACCCGTTGAAAGTCAGTTCAACGGGTTTCTTTAGTTTTTTTAATAATTAATCAATTTCGATATGGAATGTGTCGTTGTGGGTTTCTTGCTTAGGTACTATAATTTTAAGGACTCCATCTTGCAATTTAGCTTTTACGCCTTCAGTCTTGGCATCGCGAAGATAAATAGTTCTCTGCATCGAACTGTAGCGTCTTTCCCGGTGGACGTAGTTTTTCTTGTCTTCCTGGATATTCTCCTCCCGCTCCAGCCGCTATAGTAAGCCGGCCATCGTCCTTCAGTTGAAGGTTAATTTCCTCCTTGGTAACACCGGGAAGCTCAGCTTCGATACAATACTCCCGTTCGTTTTCCTGGATATCCAGCTTAAAGGTATCCCGTGCCAGACTTCTCACCGGCCACCATGTATCACTAAAGAAGTCGTCCAGCATGTTGTAAAAGTCCTCGAAATCATTTCTCCTAAGCCCCCATCTGTTAAAAGGAACCAATCTTGACATGAGCAACAACTCCTTTCCTCATTATTAAAATCTATTTATTGTTAGCACTCTCCTCTGGCGAGTGCTAATCCTTATCATTATTATATAAGCATATCCTTATGAATTGTCAATCAAAATTTTTTTGTTCCGGTCCCTGGAAACGGCAGCTGGGGTTAATGCTGATTACTTGGCTGTTTCTTGGAAGATGCACAGTTAAAAAACTAGTGTACCTATAAATAATAGTAAGGAAAAGGCAGTAATACCAGCATATAAA
>DLUN01000118.1:0-3125 GCA_003444615.1 Syntrophomonas sp. | reverse complement strand
ACCAGCATATAAATAGATATTTATGGGATAATCCTCTGTGAGTGCTGATTTCACCAGGATTATTCTGGATATTTCAATGCTCCGTGATTTGTTTTACCTGATGAGTTCCGCTAACATTTAAAGAGATAATTTTAGCCGAAGCTTCAGCATGAGGCACGGGGGAACCATTTTTGGGGCGAGTTTTCTCGATTTTTATGGAATTGAGGAGTAGGGCTACCCAGGCCCGAGCCCGTCAGCTAACCTCGTAGGCGAGAATGGGATTATTTGTTTTTGAAGTATTCATTGGCCCGCCTCTGTGGCTGGTAAAACCAGCCTTTCTTTAAGCAACTTTCATTTTTTTAACGCTATAATCTCTTTTCTCACCGCTTCCCCCGGCTGAGCTGTGGTTTCGTGCCGGTAGGAGGTATTCTATGATCACGATTAAAAATGAACTGGGTAAAAAAACGGCTAAATGGCTGCTATTATTGGTGCTGCTCATTTTTGGACTGTCGGCAGTGGGCTGCGGGGGTAGTGACTCCGTTTCAAAGGATGATGGCACCACTAATGGCAGCGATAAGCCTAAACTGGTTATGGCTGACATAACCTGGGACAGTGTTCAGGTACATAACCGTGTCGTAGGTTTCATTCTCCAGCATGGTTACGGTTATCCTGAACCGGAGTATACCTTCGGCGATACTATGCCACTGTTACAAGGTATGGCTCGCGGGGATGTAGATATTACCATGGAGGTCTGGCAAGATAATTACGCTGAACCCTGGAACGAAATAGTCAAAAGCGGTTCAGTGATAGATCTGGGTTCTATTTATCCCGATGCTCCTCAGGGTTGGTATATTCCCACTTACATGATAAAAGGTGATCCTGAACGGGGTATCGAGCCCATGGCTCCTGATCTGAAATCAGTATTCGACCTGCCTCGCTACTGGGAGCTCTTTAAGGATCCTGAAGTTCCTACCAAAGGCCGTTTCCACAACAGCCCTCCCGGCTGGATGGTAACTGATATTAACGAAGCCAAGTTTAAGACTTATGGGCTAGAAGAGACATTTAACCTTTTCAGTACCGGTTCAGACTCTGCTCTGTCCGCTTCTATGGTATCTGCCTATGAAAAAGGCGAAGCATGGGTGGGCTACAATTGGGAGCCTAACTGGGTGATGGGCCAACTGGACATGACTATGCTGGAAGAACCCCCGTATGATCCAGAAGTCTATAATGATCCCGATAACCGCGGCTGTGCCTATCCGGCAGCCCAGGTCCTAAAAGGAGTTCATGTAGACGTGCAGACTTCTGCTCCTGAAGCATTCGACCTGGTTTCCAAATATGAGACTACCTTAGAGCAAAATAACGACTTCCTTTCTTATATGAGTGAAAATAATGTGGATACCCAGGCAGCAGCTATTTACTTTTTGAAAACCTACCCAGAAATCTGGAAAGCTTGGGTACCGGAAGATGTCGCTCAGAAAGTAGAGCAAGCATTAGAAGAGGTGAACTAGTATGACAGATGCCAACTGTAGCGACACCTTGGTAGAAATAAATGGTTTGTGGAAAGTGTTTACTGATCGCCCGGTTGATTTTGACCTCCAATATGAAGATGCCATGGAAAACCTGGAGGACAATGGAGCCGTCGTAGCGGTACGGGATGTGTCTTTTCAGGTGAAAAGGGGCGAGGTATTTGTAATAATGGGGTTGTCAGGCAGCGGAAAATCAACTCTGATCCGCTGTATCTCCCGCCTGGTAGAACCTACTCAGGGAGAAATCATAGTCAAAGGGCAAAATGTTCTGGAGATGGATGAACAACAACTTCTCGAGTTTCGCCGCTATGAAACCGCTATGGTGTTTCAGCATTACGGTCTCCTTCCTCATCGCAATGTAATCGAAAATGTAGCCTTCGGCCTAAAACTGCGCGGGGTATCTGAACGGGAGAGGAACGAACGGGCTCGTACAGCCATCGCCCGGGTGGGTTTGGAAGGTTGGGAAAATCATTATCCTTCCCAGCTATCAGGAGGAATGCGTCAAAGAGTCGGTATTGCCCGGGCCCTGGTCCAGGAAACCGATTTACTGCTGATGGATGAGCCCTTCAGTGGCTTGGATCCCCTGATTCGCCGGGAAATGCAGGACACACTCATTCGCCTGCAAAAGGAAGTTAATAAGACCATTGTCTTTGTCACCCATGATCTAGGTGAAGCTATTCGTTTAGGGGACCGCATGGCGGTCATGCGCCAAGGCCAATTCGTGCAGCAAGGTACTCCGGAAGAAATAATGAATAATCCAGCTGATGAATACGTAGAACGTTTTGTTGCTGACGAAAGGGCTCTCCTGTCAGGTAAGGGAAGACAACCGGTTTATTTTCCCAGTAAATCGCGCCTTACTAAAAAAGCCAAGAGTACTTCCCCCTCTGCTCCGCTGGCTGCAGCTGGGGCGGAGGTGAAATAATTGTTTCCTGAACAACTGCATTATAACGTAGCACCCTTTATTGACAGGTTTGTAAAATGGCTGGTATCTGCCTGGGGCCCTTTCTTCGATGGTTTATCCAACTTAGTGTTACAAATGCTACTCCACATAGAGCATTTTTTAAAGTGGCTCCCCTGGTGGGCTTGGATTTTAATTGTTACCCTTTTAGCCTGGCGGCTGACTCATAACTGGCTTAAAACCATACTTCCCGGCGTACTCATATTTACCATAGGTATGTTTGGTCTGTGGGAAGTAGCTATGGAAACCCTGGGTATAGTAATCATTGCGGTTTTGATTTCTTTAGTTGTTGGCATTCCGGTGGGAATTGCCATGTCCAGTTCTGAACGGGTCAATGCTGTTATTACTCCTATTCTGGATGCCATGCAGACTATGCCCAGCCTGGTATATCTAATTCCTGCTCTGATGCTGTTCGGGTTAGGTAAGGTTCCTGGGGTATTTGCTACGGTCATCTATGCACTGCCCCCGGTAGTGCGTTTGACCAACCTAGGCATTCGCCAAGTCTCCCGTGAAGTTCAGGAAGCCGCTTTGGTGTTTGGAGCCTCCCGCTGGCAGATGATGAAAGAAGTGCGGTTTCCTCTGGCTATGCCAACTATCATGGCCGGCATCAATCAGACCACTATGCTGGCTTTGTCCATGGTGGTGATCGCCAGCATGATCGG
>DLUN01000231.1:2297-6843 GCA_003444615.1 Syntrophomonas sp. | reverse complement strand
ATGTGTATAAGAGACAGGTATAGGGCCGCACAAAATCTTAATTCCATACAGGATGGAATGAGTAAAGCCGTAGCTGACGAGCTTAAATCGGAACGGCTGAAAATCGATTTGATCACCAATGTATCCCATGACCTGAAAACCCCGTTAACCTCAATTATCAGCTATGTAGACCTGCTGGCCCAGGAAAAAAATTTGCCCGAACACGTTAATGATTATATAGCTATTCTGGCCCAGAAGTCAGAGCGGCTGAAAAACTTGATTCAGGATTTGTTTGATTTGTCAAAGGCCAGCAGTGCCACTATTGCCATGGAGTTAGAGCAAATAGATCTAGTCCGGTTAATTAATCAAACCCTGGCGGATATGGAAGAGCAAATAAATGAGTCTGGCCTCACCTTCCGTGTAAATATCCCGGATGAGCCAGTTTTTATATGGGCAGATGGGAAAAAACTATACCGGGTCTGGGAAAACCTGATAGCAAATACTCTCAAATACTCTCTAACCGGTTCCCGGGTATTCATAGACCTGACTTCAGATGGAAAAGAGTGCCTGTCTACTATTAAAAATACCGCTAATTATGAAATGACTTTTACAGAGGAGGAAATCATGCAGCGTTTTGTGCGGGGCGATGAAGCCCGCAGCACTGAAGGCTCGGGGTTAGGACTTTCTATCGCCCAGACCTTTACGGAAATATGCGGGGGGAGTTTTGCCATCACCATTGATGGCGATCTGTTCAAAGTTGAGCTGTGCTTTCCCATCTACCATGAGTAAAACAAAAACCTTTGAACACTATTTATATTTCATAGTAGTGTTATATATTAGAGGAATTTATTTCAAGAAGTTGATCGTGTTCCTATGATCGTATCTGAGGAGGAGTGTTATGAACCTGTCTTTAGAACCTCAGGAACAGACTACTGTGGGAAGACGTATTATGGGAGTCCTTTTTTACAGTCCTCAGGCTGCTTTCGAAGACATCGGGAGACAGCCCAGGTGGCTTCCCCCTTTAGCAATTGTCTCGATTACCAGTTTTCTATGCTCATTGGCATCTTTACCCAAGCTTAAAGAATTTACCCTTTATACCCTGGAACTACAGGCCCAAACTATGCCGGAATTAGCCGATGCAGCGGCGATGGATATTGCTGTCAGCGGACTTGTAATATTTGCTCTGATAGCTGGTTTGTTTTCCCCGGCCATTATGTGCCTGTTGTATGCCGGACTCCTTAAGCTATTTAATCTATTTGCGGGTGAACCTGCTCCATTCCGTCAATTCTTTGCCATAACCGTCTATTCTTATTTCCCTATTATATTTGCTGCCGTGATAGCAACTATTATGATATTGATGAGCCCCGCCACCCATTTAGAAGAGGTGTCCACCAGCTTATACCTGCTGTTCCCCCCCCCCGGGTTCCACAGGATTTGCTGCTAATTTTGCCAGGCAGATCGATCCGTTTTTGCTGTGGAGTCTGGTCTTAATGGCTCTGGGAAGCTCAGTTATCAGCCGGGCCCAGTTTAAGTCTTATGCTATTTTCCTGGGCATACTCTGGTTGTTGTTTGCGGTTGGTTCTGCCATGCTACTCCAGGGAGTGTAAAGTTTAACAAAAGTACGCATTCTATTGGTTTAGTAATTAAAGGAGGACTTATATCCATGCCTGCTATTACACCCCGTGTACCTAGAAGAACCATACTGATTATTCTTGCCGTGGCGTTCCTGGTGGCGAGTATCATAGGATTAAACATCTACCGCAGCGGACAGCAAATACCCCTGGAAGTAACCGTTGCCAAAGCCCAGGTGGAAACAATGGGCTCCACTATTATGGCCAGCGGCACCATAGAACTGGTGGAAAAGCAGGAAGTATATGCTCCCAGCGACCGTCTGGTTCGGGAAGTGCCGGTGCAGATTGGAGACCAGGTGCAGAAAGGACAAATTATAGTGGTTCTGGAGGCTGACAGTGAATCCTTAAGTCTACTAGATACCCAAGCCCGGTTAGCAGAACAAGAAGTTATATATAACAGGTACTTTAACCCTAGTACGGAAGATATGGCCATAGCAGAAGCTGAGTACAAACAAGCTGAGCTTAATTATCAAAACAGTGTAAATAATGCTGAACGCAGCGAAAGATTATACAGTGCTGGAGCTCTATCTATGCAGGAATTGGATAAGGTACGCGGGCAACTGGCTGCTGATGAAGCCGCTTATCTGAAAGCCCAGAAGGAATGGAACCAGGTTAAAAATGGACTACAGGGGGCGGAACGACGCAGCCAAGAAGCAGCTTATCACCGGGCCCAGGAAGCAGTGAAACTGGCTGAGCAAAATTTAGCCCAGTTTGTGGTGCCAGCCAGAGTTGACGGACAGGTAATGGCGGTAGATATAAGCCCCGGCGATGTCACGGTGGCTGGCCAGCACCTGGTGACCATCGGTGATCCCCATCATTTAGAAGTCAGGGTTGGCATAGGGGAATATGATGCCGCCCGGGTAAAGAAGGGACAGGAAGTATTAATAGAAGCCTCGGCTTTCCCAGATAGGCAATTCAAAGGCCAGGTAGTGGAAGTTTCCCAGAAAGCCTTTGTTAATAGAAGCACCCAGTCACAGCAAGTGGAGATTCCTATCCGTATAGCAGTTGACAGTGAGCAAGAAGGTTTGCTGCCGGGCTTCACCGTAAACGTGAAAATAATTGTGGTACCAGAAAAAGAGCGGCTTTCTGTTCCCTATGAAGCCGTAGTCGATAGGGATGGACAAAAATTTGTATATATAGTTAAGCAAAAACAGGCCCGGCTGATACCGGTGGAAGTAGGACTGGAAGGTGACTTAAAGATCGAAATAACCAAAGGATTGGAAGAAGGCACTACCGTTATCTTGAATCCACCGGATAATTTGGAAGATGGTCAGGCGGTTAACTTCGCTATTGAACAGAGTCAAGAAGGTTGAGAGATATGATTAGAGTGGAAGGATTGACTAAAACCTACCGTCCTGAACTCAATCCGGTATATGCCCTGCGGGGGATAACAGCTGTAATTAAGCCGGCTGAGTTTGTAGCCGTTATGGGTCCTTCCGGTTCGGGGAAATCCACTTTTATGAACCTGCTGGGCTGTCTGGATACTCCCACTTCAGGATCTTACTGGTTAGATGGACAAGAAGTCAGCCAATTGACCGGAGATGAATTGGCCGCGGTTCGCAATCAAAAGATCGGCTTCGTTTTTCAAAATTTTAACCTGCTTCCCCGGATGGATGCCCTGCGCAATGTGGAATTACCTATGATTTACACCGGTATACCCAAGCATGAGCGTCGCGAACGGGCCTTGAAAGCACTGGAAAGGGTTGGTATGCAGGACCGAATTCATCACCGGCCAGCTGAACTATCCGGCGGGCAAAACCAGAGAGTAGCTATTGCCCGGGCTCTGGTTAATAACCCCTCCATATTGCTAGCCGACGAACCCACTGGTAATCTGGACACTGGTACCAGCCGGGAAATAATGGAGATATTCTGCCGGCTGCATGAGGAAAAGACTACTATAGTAGTGGTTACTCACGAAATGGAGGTTGCCGTTTATAGCAGCCGGATTTTATACTTCCGAGACGGACGGCTGGAAAAAGAGGAAGCAGTTACAACTGCACAGGCTCCTGGACTACAGGAGGAGAAATCATGAATTTATTAGAAAGCCTGCAAGTGTCTCTGGATTCTATTAAAGCCAACAAGTTCCGCTCTATTCTTACCACCTTGGGGATAGTTATAGGAATTGCTGCGGTCATAGCTGTAATAGCCATTGGCCAGGGAGGTCAGCAAGCCATAATAGCCGAATTGGAGAAGATAGGCGGTAATCTTTTTTATGTTGGATTGGATTGGCGCCTGGAAGATCCTCCTACCGGCCAGGAGTTTACCCTGACTGATATCCAGGCTATTAAAGAGCAAGTTCCGGAAATAAATTATTTATGTCCTCAAGCCTTTGGCTATGAACAGGTCCGGGGAGGCCGAAACGTAAAAACCACTCAGATAGTAGGCACTACTGGCGATTATGCTCCCATGTATAATCTGGTAATGAAAGAAGGACGTTTTTTCAGCAACTCTGACGACCAGGGGCGGCGCAGGATCGCAGCCCTGGATGAAGGGATCGCTGACGAACTGTTTCCCCAGGGAGCGGTGGGAAAGCAAATAGTAATCGGCGGTACTTCCTTTACCGTGGTGGGAGTCGTTGAAAACCAGGCTTACCTGTTCGGCATGGTGGAGTCTAAAATGATATATGTACCTATCAGTACCTGGTTAGACATGAACCCCTACGCCAATATTTCCTATATTGAAGGGAGCACCTACGAAGCAAAAGATGTGCAGAAGGCTACCGAGAAAGTGGTAAAAGTCTTAGAGCGTCGCCATCGTACCGAAGGAAAATATATGAGCGAAACCATGGAACAGCAAATGGAAATGATCAGTGAGGTAACCGGTGTTCTTACGATGATCATCGGAGCTATAGCTGCCATCTCACTTTTGGTAGGCGGTATCGGGGTTATGAATATCATGCTGGTGTCTGTTACCGAGCGTACCAGGGAAATTGGCAT
>DLUN01000231.1:515-2045 GCA_003444615.1 Syntrophomonas sp. | reverse complement strand
TGTGCCTGATCGGCGGTATCATAGGAACCCTGCTGGGCGTGGGCGGTGCTTGCTTAGTAGCTAAATTAGCTAAGTGGCCTCCCCTAATATCCTGGAGCACTGTGTTACTGGCCTTTTTCTTTTCCGCCGGTATTGGAGTAATCTTCGGACTGCTGCCTGCTAATAAGGCTTCTCTTATGGACCCCATCGAAGCCCTGCGTTACGAATAAAAAAAGGGTTCCCAGCTAAGGGAGCCCTTCGAATTTTTTTAGTCTGGTTTATTGTAGTTTGGTGGTGTTGCTGACATGACCGTCCCGCACTATGTTGGTTCCATCCCGGGCGATAAGATGATCCATACCTCTTACCAGGGTGTCATCTTCTAGTACACCCCATAAGTGGTAGCCTAAATCTTCACGGTCCAGCAACACTTCCTGCAACACTTCTGCAGTCCCAAAGTCCTGCAGCTCGTGGGCTCTTTGAATCGTTTTGCGCATCATATCCTGCAATTTCAGTTCGTGTTCCAGGTCGTTGCGGATGAAATCCCGCATGGTATAACGGCCTTCCACTTCGTGTTTGATATAGGACAATTCGTGCTGGGTAACAGGATGAGCAGTAGGGACACAGCCCAGTCGGGCCACTCGTTCACCTATTTTGTCAATGTGCTCCTGGGTCTTGTCCCGGTGTTCATCCAACAGGTGGTGCAGACTTAAGAAAGATTCGGCACCCTCTGTCATCCAGTGATGCTTATTGTACTGATGCAAAGCCACAGTTAGGGCACATTGGTGATCATCCAACATCAAGGCCATCTCCTGGCGTACATTAAGGGGCAGGCCGATACCTGACCCTTTCGACCGCACGGTTCGAGGTGGCTGACGCAAAACCATGTGATGGGGAGAAGTATGTCCCGGCATATTAGAATCGAAGCCCGATTTGGTCAGATTGAATTGGCCTTCAAAGTTACCCATGCTTTGGGCTACCAGGTTAGCATCATACTCAGTAGGTGTAGGGTTAGTAGTGTTAGGCAATAGATCCACTCCTTGCTATGGTTATTATCATTGCTAGTATTGATATTGAATTGGGTAATTATACATTCATATAGCCATTTCACCATAACTGCAGCTGCCCTACAAAAAAGTAAAGACTCCCCAGGTCCAATACCCTGGGAAGTCTTGCTTCGTAAGGTTACGGCATGAATATGCCTCCATCGCAATGGATTACTTGCCCGGTTATATATGAAGATTCATCACTGGCTAGGAAAAGGCAGAGATTAGCAACTTCTTCGGGCTGTCCCGCCCGGGCTAGCGGGGTGATTATTTTCATCATGTTACGTATGTTTTCCGGAATGCCATAATACATATCAGTTTCAATGGTACCGGGGGCTACTGCATTGACATTTATCCCTTTGCTGCCGTTTTCTTTGGCCAAAGAACGGGTAAATCCTACAATAGCTTCCTTGGAAGCCGAATAATTAGTTTGGCCAACATTGCCAAACCGGCCGGCTGATGATATATTTATGATTTTTCCGTAGTTCTTTTCCCGCATTATGCCAAT
>DLUN01000231.1:0-323 GCA_003444615.1 Syntrophomonas sp. | reverse complement strand
TCCCAGTCTTCCTCTTTCATTTTGTGCAGCATAGCATCACGAACTATGCCCGCATTATTGACCAGAATATCGATGGTTAGAAACTTGTTTACCACTTCCTCTACCAGTGTGGCAATGGCAGCCCGGTCCGTTACATCCAAAGGATAAGCTACGGCTGCACCGCCAGCTTCAACTATGGCTGCGGCTGTATCCTTAACACTGTTTTCATCCACATCCAGTAGAACCACTTGGGCTCCCTCCGCAGCAAACCGCTTGGCAATAGCCGCCCCTATCCCTTTTCCAGCCCCGGTTATAAGCGCCACTTTATCCTTTAATCTCATAAT
>DLUN01000236.1:466-10210 GCA_003444615.1 Syntrophomonas sp. | reverse complement strand
TCCTGGCACTGCCAGAGCAGCTCGCAGACGTCCAGGACTTGAATGTTGCCTTCTGGGTCGGCTTCTTTTACCCCGTCACTTATCATGGTCATGCAATAAGGACAGTTGACTATTACTGTATCTGGATCAACCTCCAATAGCTGTTCGGTGCGGGTCTCATTGATCCGTTTGAACCCTTCCACTGCTTCTTCCTCCAGCCACATGCGTCCTCCTCCGGCACCACAACAGAAGCCGAACTCCACTGATTTGGGTATATATTGCAGAGCCCCACCGGCAGCCTGAATAACCTCTCGGGGTTCAGAATA
Organism: Syntrophomonas sp.; assembly: GCA_003444615.1. Classification (GTDB taxonomy): domain Bacteria; phylum Bacillota; class Syntrophomonadia; order Syntrophomonadales; family Syntrophomonadaceae; genus DTU018. The sequence continues at coordinate 9,905 of DLUN01000236.1, read as the reverse complement.
AATCTGATTATAGCGGCCCAGGAAACAGGAATCGTGATAGCTGACTCGATACTCGGTTTGGCTTGCTGAACTGAGTCGACCTTCTTTAATTAACCGGGCTAAAATTTCGCTGCTGTGGTATACTTCGAACTCACCCCCTAATTGGCCATACTCATTTTTGATGGTATTGTAACCATGGGGGCAAATGCAGATGATTTTGGTGGCGTTATAGCGTTGGAATGACTCGATGTTTTGAGACGCCAAAGTCTGCCACAGGTATTCATTGCCCAGCCGGCGTGCCCAATCACCGCAGCAGTATTCTTCGGTGCCCAGATACCCCACCTTGATTCCGGCTTTGTGCAACAATCTGACCAAGGCTTCTCCGGCTTTCTTGTAACGGTCATCGAAGGCGGCGGCACAACCCGCAAACAGCAGGTATTCGAATTCTCCACCATCTTCCGGCAGCAAAGTAACCAAATCGCGAATATTTCTTTCCTGGAGCCAGTCAGCCCGGTTAGCCCAGCCTACTCCCCAGGGATTGTAATTGCGTTCCGTATTGGTAAAGGCCATCTGGGCTTCGCTGGGCATATCTCCCTGCCACATAACCAGGTTGCGGCGCATGTCAATGATTTTAGGAACATGTTCGATAAACATGGGACAATGGTACACACAGGCCAAACAGTTGGTGCAGTCCCATAGGACCTGAGGAGTAACGATATCGTAGATCATATGCTTTTCCGTCTCTATTACTCCTTCAATCTCCGCTTCCGTAGTCATGGTGACCGCTTCCATATCGCCGTCTCCCTCACCTAGCATAAAAGGTGACTTGTTATCCATATGCTTTTTCAGAGCCTGAATAATCGTTATCTTAGGATTTAAGGCTTTGCCAGTATTGTAGGTAGGACAGGCTTCCTGACATCTGCCGCAGCGAATACAGGCATCCAGATCCAGCAAATCCTTCCAGCTAAACTCTTCAATGGTCTCTATACCGTAGGTCTCAGCTTCCTCAATGTTCTCTACTGGCCGTGCCACCTGGGGCTGGTAATCCCGCGCATAGTAGCTGGTCATACCGGTGAAAATATGCCACAGTTTGGTAAAGGGCACCATACCAATAAACAGGAAAGAGATAGCCATGTGAAACCACCACATAAAGCGATGCCAGCTTAGCATACTCTCCAAAGCTGCTCCGGAAAACATACCTGCAAAAATCCAGCCGATAGGTGAAGCTGTCTTTTCATAGGCAATAGCTGCCATAGTTGGAGCTAGTTTGATTTGCGCGGCTATTCGCAAACCTTCCACAATATAGCCGGTGAAAAGAATCGCAAATATCAAAGCGAGAATCCATCCATCCAAGGGCTTACTGTCGTTTAAGCGATCAGGCCGTTGGACGTAACGGATGTAAGCTAGTGCTGCTATGCCTATCATGGCCAGGAATCCCATTATATCTATGAACCAGGAAAAATAGACATAAATATTACCGGTTAAGGGTGGAAACCCGGTTACATTCCAAAGAGCAAAACTAGCTGTGGCAATCAAAAGTATTACAAATCCCCAGAACAGGAAGAAATGCATCCATCCGGCAAAGGGTTTTTCAATGACCCTGGTCTGCCCCAGGGTGTGATACAGAAAAGAATTGATTCTTTTCCCGACAGGTTCCTTGCGATCGCCTTCTCCACGGGCCTGCATCCAAATCCGCACCCGTTTATAAACCCCATATAAAAAGATACCGATGGGAATCCACATGAGAATGTAGATCAGCCATTCATAATATATATTGGCTCCGACAACACGCATAGGAATTTCGTAGCCGCCTTCTAAAGGACGAAAACTAAAATCCACTGACATACCTCCTCAAACAAAACAACGGGTAGACCATGTTTTTCCATAGTCTACCCGTTCTCGAAAGAATATATTTGAGGATTTTACAAAAACAGTTGGATAGCTACTTGAGCCAGATTAGATAACGGCGCTGGATATAGACCAAAAAGGAGAGTTCCCGCCAGGCACACCCATAAAGCGGCGCCCGCGGTCTTGCCAGGGTTAATAGCCGTTGCATTGTCATTACTGCCGATATACATAGCCTTGGCTACCCGCAAATAGTAATATACCGAGATCATACTCATGACCAAACCCACAAATGCCAGCCACAGCAAGTCAGACTGTATAGCCCCGGCAAACAGGTAAAACTTGCCTACAAAACCGGCTAAAGGAGGTATCCCTGCCAGAGACAGCATACATACAGTCATGATAGCGGCTACCATTGGTGATCTCCGGGCCAGTCCATTAAAGGCCTCGATATCCGTACTACCGGTTTCTACTTCAACTACTGTGGCAGTTGCAAAAGCTCCCATATTAGAAAATACATAGAGCATAGCATAGAACAAGACACCTTTTAATCCAAAACCGTTATAGGCGGCCAGCCCTACTAAAATATATCCTGCCTGGGCAATACTGGAATAAGCCAACAGCCGCTTAACATTGGTCTGGACCAGGGCAATCAGATTGCCCACCACAATGGTTATCGCCGCCAGTACTGCCAGAAGCAGCGGCCAATCGAAGGTGCTCACCGGGAAGGCTATTACCATTACCCGCGCCATAGCTGCAAAAGCGGCTGCTTTTGAGCCTACTGCCAGGAAAGCAGTAACCGGTATAGGTGCACCCTGGTAAATATCCGGTGCCCACATATGAAAAGGTACCAGCGATATTTTGAAACCAAAACCTGCCAAAATCAGAATAATACCGGCAATCATAACTGGCTGCATGGAAAACTGGGCTGCCATTTCGGCAATTACCGTAGTCCCGGTTACCGCGTAAACCAGACTGATACCAAACAGCAGAATAGCCGATGACATGGCACCTAGAATCAAATATTTTAAGCCAGCCTCAGCCGACAGTTTATCATTCAATAGATAGGCTGTTAAGATATAGAAACTGACCGTCATTAGCTCCAGGCCAATGTATAAAGTGATCAGCTCCCCGGCTGAAGCCATAACTACCATACCCAGCAGGGCAATGATCATAAAGCTGTAGAACTCGTTGATGCGCTCTTGGAATCTTTCCAGATATCGGCCTGCGCTGAGAATTACCAGAATACCAGCCGCCAGGAATAACAGTTTGAAAAAGCTGCCGAAGGGATCGATCTGGTAATTACCGTTAAACATGTTGTACTGAGTGGTGTATAAACCTCCACCCATAATCAGTATTCCCAGCAATGCCACTACCGCCACCGGCTGCATTAGGCGACGTCCTCTATCGGGCATCACCAGTCCCAGAACCAGCAGCACCAAACCCAGCAATGCTAAGGTTATCTCTACCGAAAGCAGTATCCAGGGCATTAAAACATCCCTCCTATCTGCAGCGATCCCAGTTGGGCAACCAGGTCACCCACCCCCAGGTTGATTAAGTCCATCAAAGTGAAGGGGGCTATGCCGCCGATTATTATTGATGCGCCCAGGACCACCAAGGGTACCATTTCCGGACCTTTAAGGTCTTCCAAATGGTCCCATTCTGGTTTGCGCGGCCCGAACAAGACCGCTCCCAGGGTTCGTAAAATATACAAAGCCGTAAAAATAATTCCGGAAACCGCTAAGATGGTCAAAACTTTATAGGTATTAAAAGCACCTATGAATATGGTGAATTCCCCAATAAAGTTAACCATCCCCGGCAAACCCAGTGAAGCCAGTCCGGCTATCATAAATCCGGTTGCTAACCGGGGCATCTGGTGAGCTAACCCACCGAAATCATCAATATTGCGGGTATGGCTCTTTTCATACAAATTGCCGATCATAGAGAAGAACAGGGCGGCCATAACTCCATGAGCAAACATCATTATTATGGCTCCGTTGATACTTATCAGATTCAAGGCGGCTATACCAATCAGGACATAACCCATGTGGCTGACACTGGAATATCCCACAATATACTTGAGGTCCTTTTGACTTAAGCATATAAAGGCCGCATAAACCACATTGCCCAATGCCAGTACAGCTATTATGGGAGCAATATAGGCTGCTCCTCCCGGCAGAATCATAAGTCCGATGCGAATCAGGCCATAGCCGCCGATTTTTTTCAGTACTCCGGCATGGATCATACTTACTGCTGTAGGCGCGCCGGCGTAACCATCGGGAGACCAGGCGTGGAAAGGGAACATGGACAAGAGGGTTCCAAATCCAAAAGCCATCAGAATAAATACGAAAATCTGGAATCCTATCGGAAATTCTACCGTGGCGAGAGTGAAAATATCCATACAGGGATAGCCCAATAACGCCCTAGATTGTACGAACAGGGCAATCAATCCCACCAAGAGGAAGGCACTCCCGATCAAAAGATAGATGGTTAATTTCATACCAGCATATTCTTTGGTAACCCGCTTGCTGCTGCCAAACATAATTACCAGGAGGTATATGGGAATCACTACCACTTCATAGAACAAGAAGAATATGAATAAATCCGTAGTTACAAAGGTTCCCATAACCCCTGTGATTAGAATCAACAGCAGGGTAAAGAATTCTTTAACCCGATCAGCTACTCGCCAGGAGGCATAAACGGCACTAAAACCAATCAAGTTAGTAAGCAGAAGCATGGGAATGCTTATACCATCTACTCCCAGGGCAAAGGATACTCCTAAATCAGCTACCCAGGGGATCTGCTCTACAAACTGTATCCCTCCCAGGCTGCGGTCATAAGCTAACCACACCCAGACAGACAGGATCAAACTGATCAAGGTGGATACTGCTGCCACTATTTTGATGTTCTTTTCATTGTCCCGGGGAAGAAGCATTATCAATATGGCTCCTAACACCGGTGTAAAAAGTGTGATTGATAGAATAGGCCAATTGCTCAATACCTCCACCCCCTTATATCAGCAATGTAAAGCCGGCAATCATGACCAGCCCCACGATGACGATGACTCCAACCAACATATAAGCAGCATAAGTCTGCACCTGACCAGTTTCCGTGTAGCGCAGCACTCTGCCGGCTCCCCCTGTCAGGGCAGCAATTCCATTAACTATGCCGTTAACAACATAAATGTCAAACCAGAATAAAACCTTGGCTGTACCATAGACGAACCGTTCACCCAGCCACTGATAAATCTCATCAATGTAGTATTTGTGGTACAGCAAGTCGTAAATCACCTTAAATCGCTGGCGTAAGGCCAGGTGACTTATCAATTGTTTCTGATAAATAGCCCAGGCCAAAACTATACCCGCTATGGCTACCAGCCCGGAAATAACCATAACCACTGTGTTAGGTTCATAATGAACGGCTCCTGGATATGTTACAAAATGGCCAAAAGCATAATTCATTACTGGTGAACCAACAAAACCGGCCACAACCGCCAGAACTGCCAGGATTATCAGCGGAACTGTCATTACAGCTGAGGATTCATGGGCCTCTTCTCCCCCTTTATTAGTTCCAAAGAAAGCTACAAATATGAGGCGGAACATATAGAAGGCCGTCATAAATGCCACCAAAGTTCCTAACAAATAAAGAACTATATGTCCACCGGCAAAAGCGCTTAAGAGTATCTCATCCTTACTCCAGAATCCTGACAAAGGCGGAATTCCTGCCAAGGCCAGTGCTCCAATGACAAAAGTCCAGGTGGTGATGGGCATTTTATCTTTCAACCGGCCCATTTTCCAGATATCCTGTTCATCAGCCATAGCGTGGATAACGCTGCCGGCTCCTAAGAAGAGCAGGCTCTTGAAGAAAGCATGGGTCATCAAATGGAACATACCTGCTGTCATAGCCCCAATTCCCATAGCCATCACCATATATCCCAGCTGGCTTAAGGTAGAATAAGCCAGAATTCTCTTAATGTCATTCTGGACCAGAGCAATAGTGGCAGCGAACAAAGCGGTGAATCCGCCTATTACCGCAATTAATGTCATAGCCTCCGGTGTAGAACTGAAAATGAAGAAGGCCCGGGCAATCAGGTAAACACCAGCCGCTACCATGGTAGCCGCATGAATTAGGGCGCTGACCGGGGTGGGGCCTTCCATAGCATCCGGCAGCCAAACATGCAGTGGAAATTGGGCAGATTTCCCAATAGGTCCGGCTAACAGCAGAATAGATATGGCTATTAGAACTGCTGTATTGGTATAACCCGCAATTTCACCGGCTAAACCATTGAAATTAAGGGTTCCAAAAATGATCTGCAGGAATAGGATTCCCAGCAGCAATCCAAAGTCTCCTACTCTATTGGTAACGAAGGCTTTAACAGCCGCGTTTTTGGCTGAATGGCGGCCAAACCAGAACCCGATCAATAAGTAAGAGGCCAAACCTACCAATTCCCAAAAGACAAACAACTGTCCAAAGTTGTTGGCTAAAACCAGTCCCAGCATAGATCCTGCAAAAACCGATTGATAAGCATAATAACTGCTGAAACCAGGATCACCATGCATATAGCCTAAGGAATAGACCTGCACCAGCAAGGCTACCAGGGTCACCACTATGAGCATTACCGCAGTTAAACCATCGATGAGCAAGCCCATATCTACGTTGAGACCCGGCATAGCCAGCCAGCGCATAGATATTTCAAAAGTCTCCTGCATACCGCCCAGGAAAACATGGGCAGCAACTAACACCGATAATGCAAACGACAAACCAATGGCCAGGATCGAAACAGAGGCGGACAGCCTGGGCCAACGGTGTAAGAAAAGGCCAATCAGAGCAAAGGCTGCAAAAGGCAGCAATACGATTAGCCAGGCTAGTTCTAAGCTCCATGCAAACATCTGTCCCACCTACCTTACCATTTCAGCAGATTAAAATCGTTCAAGTTGACCGATTTTCTCTGCCGGAATATAGAAATAATCAGGGCTAATCCGACGGCTACCTCAGCAGCTGCTACCACAATTACCATTAAAGCAAATAGCTGTCCTACCGCCTGATCAGTTACTACATAACGATTAATTGCCACGAAATTGAGGTTGACTGAATTCAGCATCAATTCCACTGACATCAAAACAGCCACCGCATTGCGTTTGCTCAACACTCCATAAATGCCAACAGCAAATAAAATCGTGGCTAGGAGCAAGTATTGTTGAAGTCCGATCATTGGTCCTTAGCTCCTTTCGCCAGAATAATAGCCCCTACCACCGCAACCAGCAGCAAAATAGCAGCGATTTCAAAAGCAATCACATAATCACCCAGTAACAACTCGGCCAGCTGACCAATTCGCTCTGAGCTGCTGCTGCCTGCCTGTACGGGGAACTGACTTTCCCGAATCGCCAATCCTATGAAAACTGCAAATAGGACGGCTATTAATCCTCCCCACCAGCGGTTAATCTTATGGGTCAGGTTGGTCCTAGCCGGATCCCGGTCCATTACCAGCATAATGGCAAAGATGATCAACACGGAAATAGCTCCCGCGTAAACTATTACTTGAACCAACCCTAAAAACTCAGCCTGCAGTTGAAAATACAGGCCTGCTACTCCCAGAAAGGATATAACCAGCGAAATGGCAGCATGAACAATATTATTGAAACTGACCACACCGACAGCTCCGAATAGGGTTATAACGCCTAGGATGATAAAAACTGCATCATTCATGTTCACGCTTTTCGCCTCCTTCCGTTTGGCTCTGCCGCTGTTTTTTCTCTTTGTTAACAAAAGCCACCGCCACTTTACGGGCTTTGTCCTGATCATCGGCCATCAATTCCACTAGTTTTTCGGCTTTGCCCCGATCAGCTTGAACAATGTCCGCCAATATTTGAGCATCCTCTTCCCCATCTACATAGCGGCTCAACACTTTCACCGGATTCTTGTCCAAAGCCGTCATCAAAGCATCCATCTTCTTCTGCTTTTTAAGAGCAGCCTCAGTTATGCCCGGCTCCGGTTCATTGGCATCCCCGCTGCCAGGAGTACTGGCCTGGGGTGAAACCTGATCCATTTCCGGCGGTCGGTGGTAAACATCTTTAATATCAGGCCGGTTAAACTGGGTCAATTCGAAATCATGGTTGAAATGCAGGCAGTTGCCCGGACAGTTTTCCACGCACAGGTTACAGAACATACAGTACTGGTGATCAATGGTATATGAAATCAGCTTCTTTTTCTTAGTATTCTCGTCCCGGGCATCTTCCAGGCTCAGAACCCCGTTAGGGCAGGCTTTAGTACACATTCCGCAAACAATACACTTCTCAAACTCCAGATACAGACGGCCGCGAAAACGCTCCTGCAGTTCCGGCATCTGTTCCGGGTATTGCACGGTAATCTTCCTGGAAAGGAAGTACTTGAGGGTAATAGCCATACCTTTTAATAAACCAGTTCCGTACATGCCTTATCACCCTCCTATTCCTTTGAAAATATAGAGACCAAATCCAGTTGCCACGATATTAACCAAAGTAACCGGAATTAATACCTTCCAACTGAAAGACATGAGATGATCCATTCTAATACGCGGGAAAGTCCATTTGACCCACATGAAGACCAACAGGACTATATAAGTTTTAATTATGATCCACATCCAGGACGGCAGCCAGGGTCCCTGCCATCCTCCCAGAAATACGGTGGAGGCTAAGGCGGAAACTGCCACCAGGTTGGTGTATTCAGCCAAGAAAAACAGGGCATAACGCATGCCGGTGTACTCAGTATAAGCACCAGCCGTTAATTCCTGTTCTGCCTCAGGCATATCAAAAGGTCCCCGGTTTAATTCCGCTGTGGCGGCAATAAAATAGGTCAGAAAAGCAATGGGCTGCAAGATAATAAACCAGATGTTATCTTGGGCAGCCACAATATCAGATAGCCGCAGTGAACCGGCAATCATAACAACTCCTATTAAAGACAGTGCTAACGGTATTTCATAGCTGATCATCTGGGCTACGGAACGCATAGCCCCTATCAATGACCATTTATTATTGGAACTCCATCCTCCCATGAGGATAGCAATAGTAGACAATGAACCCACAGATATGAAGAAGAATAACCCCACATTTAAGTCAACCACTTGCATGTCCTTACCAAAGGGCAACACAATGTACAGCATCACCGATATAGTCATGAACAATATCGGAGCGGTACGGAAAATCCAGCGGTCCGTTTTGCTGGGAATGATATCTTCTTTGGTCAGCAGTTTAAGGGCATCAGCTATCGTTTGCAGGATTCCAAAAGGCCCAAGACGGTTCGGGCCGGGGCGCTCTTGAATAAAACCCGATACTTTTCTCTCCAGCCAGACCAGAATGGTAATATTGAAAAGCACGATAGCCACTATGCAAAGAAACTGGACCACTACTAGAATGGCATCAGCCCAGGCTAATGGTATTCCCCAGCCTTGCAGCCAGGTGATGAACCAATCAGCTAAATCTACGAATAATGTTTCAATCTTTTGCATCATAACCTCTCCTACTCCTTTAAACCTGGCCTAGCGGTCTGCTTCGCCTAAAACCGGGTCCAAGGTGGCGATGTTAACTATAATGTCCTGTATTAACCCTCCTTTTGAAATCAGAGGCAAAACCATAAGATT
>DLUN01000236.1:0-146 GCA_003444615.1 Syntrophomonas sp. | reverse complement strand
GGCACTTTGGCGCGCACTTCGCCCTCCGGCATTTGCTCGAGAGCCTGTTCAATAATGCGTGCGCTCTGTATGATTTCTTCTTTACGTACGACTACCCGGTCCCAGGCATCTCCATTACTGCCTACCGGCACCTGGAAATCAAAACG
>DLUN01000172.1 GCA_003444615.1 Syntrophomonas sp. | reverse complement strand
TTTTCTCCCAGGACCGGCGAGGAAATAGTTGCCTTTTGGCCAACTTGTACTTGCCGTATTTCATCACTTAGCAGATCAATCTTCACTTCTAACTCCTCTCCCGCCCCAACTTGAGCCAGGAGCATCCCCGGAGTAACTACCTGGCCTTTCTTCACCAGAAGGTCGAGTAATATGCCGTCCACTGAACTTTTGACCTCTAACTCTGCTCTCTTGGTGAATAGAGTATCCAGCATCACCTGGTAGTCTTTTACCTGTTTAGCAAGAGCAGCCGCACCGCTTTCCTGCTGGGCTAATTGGCTTTCCGTTTGGGTAAGCACTAGCTGAGCAGCTTGATACTCAGCTTCCGACAAGGCTCCAGCGTCTAGTAAAGCCTTTTTTCTATCCATATCATTGCGGGCTTGGTTTAACTGGGCTTGTAGGGAAACCAGCTGTAACTGGGCCTGCTCCAGCTGAGATTCCACCTGGGCTAGTTGAGACTGTACCGAAGCGATTTCTGCTTCCAACTCGGGGTTAGTCAAGATCATCAACAACTGGCCATTATGAACCTGATCCCCGGCTTCCAAAAGCAGTTGACTGACTCTAGCTGCCTGAGTGGCCTGGATTTGCTGCTCCTCCACCACCTGCACATAACCGGTTTCCTCAACCACTTGAGAAAAAGTGCCTTGCTGAGCTTCAACTACTTGCACTGGCTGACCTCCTCCTAAAACCAGAGCAGCTATGCCAATCACCACCGCCACAACGATACCGACTAACCAGGTTTTTCTGAATTTCATAGCGCTTCTCCCCTCTTTAATCACGGTTTTTCAAAGCCTCAACCATATCTATCTGTTCAGTCTTCCGGATGGCTAATTGCTGGCCCATCCAGACAAATATCACAGCTAACAGAGCAGCCATTATATAAGTGCGTGGATAAATAATTGCTGGCAGGCTGAACAGGTCCGTACTGACACTGGCCATAATAGCTGCCCCCATAACTTTTCCAGCTGGCAATCCTATGATAATCCCCAGAATAGCCTGTGCTCCTGTTTCCTTGCGTAGTAAGGAGGCTACTTCCCGTTGGGAATAACCAATAACTCTTAAGGAAGCCAATTCCCTCCTACGTTCCTGAAAGGTCATCATCGAGGTATTATAAACTATGGCCAAACCTAATAAACCAGCCATTAAAACCATAATTACGATAAAAACGATCATGGTGTCCAGGTATTGGACAAAACCGGCTTGTTCACGCTGGGGACTCATCACCGAACTTACCCCGTTCATGGCGTACAATCGACTTTCTACCTCTGACATTTCCGGACTTTCCAACTTCAACATTACCCCTGATACCACCTGATTTTCCCCTAGGAGCCGGTTGGCCGTATCCCAGGAGACAAAAGAACCGCTGCCGGTCATGGGGTCATTGGTTCCCACTATAGGCAAATATCCGGTCCGGGAAGGACCTATTCCTAAAGTAGTTTGCACCTCTACCATATCCCCTGGTTTGAGGCCTAGTTTATCAGCTATCCTCTGGCTGAGCAGGATTCCTTGTTCGGGAACCTGGTGCTGCTGCCCATGCATATCATATATGTGCCGGAGAGTGCCGTTAACCTTTAGTCCGGTTAATAATTCTTCCTCGGACCGATCACCCGCTTTTATTTTAACGGGCACCTCGAGAATAGGCTCCATTTTCTGTACTTCGTCCCAGCGGCTCCAATCAGTCATCTCGGTATACTTAACTGGCTTAGTAAACCTAACCATATAGTCATAACGGCTGTTCAGGGTAAAACTCTGCTTCAGCAAGTAATCAACGGCATCATTCATAAAGAGAGCAAAAATCAGCAGGCATACGGTAAAAACTACTCCCAGCACGGTGACTGCAAAACGCACCCGGTTGCGGAAAATGGACCGCAAACCCATTTTCCAACTGCTATCCAGGCGCTGCCACAGCCAGGTCCAGTTCTCCAGCATGTTATGTCTTCCTAAAACAGGGGGTTCCGGGCGCATGGCTTCAGCGGGATTAATGCGGGTAATCCCCCGGGTGGCAAATAGACCGGCAGCCAGTCCTACTACCAGGCTGATTACCACACTGCGCAAGACTACTGATAAGTTTACCCCTCCGATAGTAGTGGGAAGATTGAAAAACTGGGCATAAACCTGTGACAATCCTGATGCCATGGCTATTCCCATAATGACTCCCAGGATGGCCCCTGTGCCGCTAACTATAAGAGCATAGCCAGCATAATTCCATATAATTTGCCTATTGTTGTAACCAAGTGCTTTCATTACCCCAATGGGCAAGCGCTGGGTTTTTATTAACCGGTTTAGTATTACAAATTGGATAGTGGCGGCAATTAAAAAGAATATTAAGGGCAGGGAACTGGACATACTTTTCAACCCGTCTAGCTCTGCCTGCAAGGCCGCATGACTTAATTGGTCGTCGCGGGGGAAACTGGATAGATTGCCGTAAGGCTCCAGAATCTGTTCTATCTGCCTCACGATAACAGTTTCATCGGCTCCTGGTGCCAAGTCAACCACAATTTGATTTATCTGACCAGTGTAATTCAAAATCTGCTGGGCCTGGGTTTGGGGGATCATGATTATGCCGAACCGCCCTGGTTCGGAAATCATTGTCCCCGCATCCGGCATGGGAAAAACAAACTCCGGACTGGTAGCGGTTCCTATCACAGTTAAGGGAACTTTTTTCCCTTCCGCAATCACTTCTATACGGTCCCCTGGGGACAGGGCATTGGCTTGGAAAAATTGCGGATCCACTAAAACACCTAAATCTGTGGAATAACCTTCATCAAACCAATTTCCCGACAAAAGGTGCAAGCGATTTACTTCGCCTTCCATAGGCAAAGGGTATCCGGTCAGCCTTCCCGTAGCCCGGTCATTGTCTTTCTTAACTATGGGGATGTCCTTTTGTATCCGTCCCGTAGCCTTAATTACTCCAGGTACTGCCTCTACCCGGCTCACCACCGATTCAGGAGCCTTAACCACCATAAAGGTGTAATCAGCAAAGCGGTAATCCTGGTAAAACTGTTCCTGGGAGCGGCTCAGATTGGACAGGGCGGTATTCATGCCTATATAGATCATGACTCCCAGCAGAACAATCACAACCAGGGCTACAAACTGCCCCCCGCTGGTTCTAATGGTGCGCAGCAGTTTACGTGTAAGAATACTCATTACCAGTCAATCCTTTCTGGTTCAACGGGATGCTGATTAACCACAATATCGGTAATCATACCGCTGCGCATACGTACCACCCGATCGGCTATGGCCCCAATGGCGGTATTGTGGGTCACAATGATTATGGTACCCGCACGTTTCTGCCGGATATCATACAGTAATCGCAGCACATTTTTGCCGGTTTCAAAATCCAAAGCTCCGGTAGGCTCGTCGCACAACAAGAGCCGGGGCTGCTTGACAATAGCTCTGGCAATGGCTACCCGCTGCTGTTCCCCGCCGCTTAACTGGGAAGGAAAGTGGTGGCGGCGCTCCAGCAAACCAACTTCCTGCAGCACTTCCTCCACCTTACGGGGTTTTTCTACCAGTTCCGCAGCCAGAGCCACATTTTCGGCGGCGGTCAAGTCCGGAATCAAATTATAAAACTGAAAAACAAAGCCTACTTCATGGCGGCGATAGTTAGTCAAGTGCTTTTCGGCTATACCAGTGAGGGGCTTTTGGGCAAAAAATATGTCTCCCCCGCTGGGCTGGTCGATACCGCCGATTAAATTCAGGAGAGTACTTTTGCCAGAGCCGCTAGGCCCCAGAATAACCAGTAGTTCTCCATCATAAATATCCAGGGTCGTTTGTCGCAGGGCTTCTACCGTCACCTCGCCCATGATATAAGTTTTACTGACGTTGAGCAGTCTCATTAATATTTCCTGTGCCATCCAGTCATCTCCCCTGGTTTAATATCCTTTATTACATGGTTTACTCTATTGCTGTGAAAATGCCTCTTACAGTTGCCCTCATGGCAGTAGGTTTGCCATGAGCACCTTGGTGTAGGAGTCCGATATAGTCGGTGAAGCCCTTTCTATATCTTGACGACGGAACAGATGCGCATGGTGAACCTACTGGCTATGATTGATTTTCATTTCTCGTGGCCTGTTCTTCAGGTGATAATTGCTATGAAAAAGCTCTCATACTTGTCATACCACGGCTTTGCAGGAGTGTTAG
>DLUN01000039.1:2204-3223 GCA_003444615.1 Syntrophomonas sp. | reverse complement strand
AATTGTGAAATGGGTTCCAGCCGGTACTGACAAGAAAAAGGTTACTGAGATTGAAAAACGTTTTAGACAAAAGTGGGAGAGCATCTATGCATTGACAATATGGAGCATAGGGGTTATTGCTTGCATTTATGGTAATTTATACTCTTATGCTTTGGCCGCAATTTTAGGCTCCTTGTTCAGTTCCTTCCTAATGATGCCTGCAGGTTACCGGGTTATCGGTAGCCTGGACAATATATTGGCTGTTTTCAGTAAAGGAGGTAAAGAGGTTGTTTAAGAAATTACAATGTTTTGTATTAGCAAATTTTGCTGCGATGCTAATCTTTATTTCTAATATGGGAATCGATGCAAGAAGTATGTGGACTTTATATGAACCCAATATTCCTGAATGTTTGCGAGAAAGGTAGGTAACGAGAATCTCAATGGATGTCCTGCTGCTTGAGGATGAAGTTAATACTCGCGAGTTCTTCACGATGCTATTACATAGTATTCCCGAAGTAACAAAAGTCATAGCTGCCCCCTGCGGTGAAGAGGCCATTCGGTTGGCTAAACATCACCGACCTGATCTAATTCTACTGGACATTGAACTGGTCAATGATGATTTAACCGGCATGGAAGTAGCCAAGCAAATCTTTGACTTTGATCAAGAAGCGTTTATGATTTTTGTTACTGCTCACTCCCAATATGCTATCAGTTCTTTTGCCGTTCACCCTTACAGCTATATCTTAAAACCCATTGTCATTGAAGAATTCAAATCTATAATCAGTGAGGTTGCCGCCAAAGTAGATTCACAAGTAAAGCAAAGTGCTGATAAAATAATGGTTCCTGTAAGACATAAGAGAAGCTTTATCCTCAAAGAGGACATCAACTTTATTGAGGTACAGGGCAAACAAACCTTTATTTATGCTAAATCCGGCCAATGGATTACCAATAGGCCTTTAGGAGAATTGGAAAACCAATTAAACTCTGATTTTATTAGGGTTCACAGATCATTTATCGTTAATAAAAGGAAAATCAAAAGT
>DLUN01000039.1:0-2008 GCA_003444615.1 Syntrophomonas sp. | reverse complement strand
TTCCTATGAGCAGGGGGGCATATAGTAAACATAAGCGGCTGTTTAAGTAAACTGCCCTAGACGAAAGACGAAAAATAGGGATTTTTGATTTAATAATTGTTAACAGTAATTAAGTTTTTGTTTCCTACCTTCTCAAAGCCCGGCAACCCGCTGTGTATGTCTACTTCCACCTGCACGGTACTGGCTTCTATCCCGGTCAGGACCAGGGTATTCACTGAGGCTAGCATATAATCCTCTCTTTCTTCTTAAATGAGGATAAAATTCGCGTAAAAACCCATATATTCCTGCTTTCGGACATAATGTTAGGAATTGCAAGTATGAAAATGTCAGCCTAGGTGTTATTTTTGATTATGGTTATGCAGTAAACTGCATTACATTATGAAGCTGACTTCTGGATTATTTCACTGAATTACTGAAGTAATCTCTTTGTCCAATTCTAATAAAATTCCAGAATTTATATCCACAATACCTGTGAACATAGGTTCATAATTCTCACTGGTGATTACTCGATAAAACACCTTAGAATAGGAAACAGGATAACAATTGTAGAAAAAAACTGGGACATATCCTAAGTCCTGAGCAGGTTTGGGAGGAATGGAAAACAGCTTTCGTTGCTCGGCAGGATCCTGTTTAGAAGACACAAATACGTCCCATTGGACAGGGCTGCCGGTATCGTAAACCTTAAAAGCTAAGATATTGTTACCGGTGCATTGGGCATTAAAATATGGAGACGTAGAGTCCATGAAAAGAGGGGACACCCTGCCGGTTTGTATTTCATAAGAAGCGACCCGGGGCAGGTCAGCTTCTTTTTCTCGCCATAAAACCAGGAGATGTGAGTTGTCCAGCCAATCCAGAAAAGTAACCTCCTCAGACAGGGTATGACGATATCGAGAGGTTAAATCTAATATCCAGTTTGCATTGGGTTGGGATACCAACAATCGGGTACCGTCTGGTGACCAGATGTTAGATTTTTGGAAATAGCCTACTGATTTAACAATTGAGGTACTGGTTTGCGTTTCTATGTCCATGATTTGCAAGTGATTATCCGGGAATGATATATAGGCAAGCTGCTTTTTATCCGGAGATAAGTAGGCGTGATTAACTGACTCAGCCAGATGGGTGCTAGTCAGGTCATCCAAATTCACCTGATAAAGATTGGGCAGCCCTGCTGGAGGGTTAGTGCTGCCTCCTGGATGAGCCAGGACTAATATTGTGTTAACATCAGTCTTACCGATAATTATTTCCACATATAGTTCATTGTATAATGGTTCAAAGCTCCGCGTTTGCGTATCAAGCTTTCCCAGCTCTCCCCGCCATGAAGCCAGATAAACGGTATTGGCAGCATCAGACGGTCCGCTATTTACTGGCTCGGATTTTTGGCATCCGCTTATGGAGAACAGCAACATGATCATGGTCACAAAGACAATAATTGTGTATTTCATTGGTGTTTGGCTTTTCATCATGATTAGAATACTCCTTGCACGATTGAGTGAGGGCTGCCCCAAAGCCTGTCATTCTTTTTGTCCAGGTTTCTACAGTTCATGGTTTCTCGTATACACGTTTGTCGGGAATAACTCCCCGGACTCCCCCGCGGGGGTTATCCAGATCACCCTGGTAACGGGGTATTAAATGAATATGCAGGTGCATTACGGTTTGCCCAGCAGCTACTCCACAGTTAATGCCAATATTATATCCGTCCGGTTGAAACTCCCGGTCCAGCAAAGCCTTGCCCATTGCCAGCAGTTCGTTGAGGGCTTGACGTTCCTCAATAGTAGTATCAAAAAAGCTTTCTACATGGCGGCAAGGCATGATCAGCAGATGCCCTGGACTGACTGGATAAATGTCATACTTAGCCCAGGCCAGTTGGTTTTGCAAGACCACATCTTCCTGGTAACAAAAAGGGCATCTGTTCTCCATGGAATCACCTCAGATATTATTCGAATAAGGTTTTTTCGGCTAGTTTATTTTCCGGTTGGGCAGAATCATTGGTTGGGGATGACTCTTTTTG
>DLUN01000026.1:1766-2919 GCA_003444615.1 Syntrophomonas sp. | reverse complement strand
GCGCTGCTGCGAAAAATCTTAGAAGCATTGAATCTGGATTATACAGAGATAGAAGGTTATGAAGCCGATGACATAATTGGCACCCTGAGCCGGATGGCTGAGGAAGCAGGTATGGAAACCCTTATTTTGACGGGAGACCGGGATTCCTTGCAGCTGGTATCGGATAAGGTTACCGTTTTAATGACCAAAAAAGGGATTACGGAAATGGAAACCTATACCCCGGAGAAAGTAAAGGAGCGTTGGGGGGTAAGCCCAGAACAGCTCATCGATGTTAAAGGATTGATGGGTGACTCTTCTGATAATATTCCTGGAGTACCGGGGGTGGGAGAAAAAACAGCTGTAAAACTTATTCAGGAATTCGGCAGTCTGGAAAACCTCTATGACCATCTGGAATCAGTTAAGGGCAAAAAGGTGGTGGAGCGTCTCAGCCAGCACCGGGAGCAGGCTTTTATGAGCCGGAAACTGGGGCGCATAATCCGGGATATTGATATGCAATGCAGCCTGGAGGATTACCGCCGCAAAAACCCTGACCTGAAAACCGTAAGAGAACTGTACCATAAATTAGAGTTTAATAGTCTTTTACAGTCACTGGAGGAAAAAATCGACCAGCCCCAGGCTTATTGGGACGATAAGGTAGTGGCGGAGGAATTGAAGGATGAAGACCAGACCGCCCGCTTTATTGCGGCTCTCAGTGAAAATCAAAACACAGGGGTTTTAATTGCCGCTGATTATCATCACCCCATGTGGGCTAAAATACAGCATTTTTATATCACCACTGGGGACAAGGTTTATCACCTGGAGGTGGGTGAAAAAACAACTTATAAACTGGAATGGCTGCGACCTTATCTGGAAGCGCCTTATTTGCCCAAGGTGTTTCATAATGCTAAATTTGCTCAGGTTCTGCTGAAAAGATATGGTATCGAACTCCAGGGAATAAAAGGCGATACCCTCCTGGGGGCTTACGTATATGATCCCAGTTTTGATGGTGAGCAATTGACATTCACCGTGCAGAAGTTTTTGAACCGTACCATTGAAAAGGATAATCACCTTAAGCTGGCGAGCCAGATATTGCCCTCGTGGGAGACTATCTTAGAAAGGCTGACTCTCGACCAGCTGGAACTGCTTATCGATGTAGAAATGCCCATATCCACAG
>DLUN01000026.1:0-1649 GCA_003444615.1 Syntrophomonas sp. | reverse complement strand
TGGGAAAAGTTCTTTTTGAAGATTTAGGCCTGCCCGTGATAAAAAAGACCAAGACCGGTTACGCCACTGGGGCGGAGATATTGGAACAGCTGCATGATGTACACCCCATCATAGCTGAGATCTTAAACTATCGCCAGTTGACTAAGCTGAAATCAACCTATGTGGATGCCCTGCAGGAGCTGATTCACCCAGAAACGGGTCGGATACACACCATATTTAAGCAGGCGCAGACGGCTACCGGCCGACTATCCAGTGTAGAACCTAACCTGCAGAACATCCCCATCCGCATGGAAGAAGGCCGCCGTATCCGCAAGGCCTTTGTGGCTCCCCGGGAAGACTGGATGATAGTCTCGGCCGACTATTCCCAGATAGATTTGCGCTCCCTGGCCCACATCAGCGAGGATGAGATATTAATCGATACTTTCAGGCAAGGCATAGATATTCATACCCGTACTGCCGCGGAGATATTCCAGGTACCATTGGATCAGGTTACGGCGGATCTCAGGTACCGGGCCAAGGCTGTAAACTTCGGTATTATTTATGGTATCAGCGACTTTGGTCTAGCCCGGGATACGGGAGTGAGCCGCAAGGAAGCCAAACAATACATTGAAAAATACCTCAGCAGTTATCCAGGAGTGCGCCGCTATATGGAAGATATCGTAAAGTTCGGTATCGAACACGGATATGTGGAGACTATATTAAAACGCCGCCGTTATTTGCCCGACTTGAAAGCCCGCAACAAAATGGTACAGTCTTTTGCCCGGCGTATGGCCTTAAATACCCCTATTCAGGGGTCTTCTGCCGATATTATAAAACTGGCTATGATAAATATTTATGAGGAATTGCAGGCTCGCCAACTGCAAGCGCGCCTTGTCTTGCAGGTGCATGATGATTTGATTCTGGAAGTTCCCCGGCAGGAAGTGGAGCAGGTGGTAGCCCTGCTCAAGGACAAGATGGAACATGCCTGCACCCTTAAAGTGCCTTTAGAGGTTTCGGTTAAAGTGGGACCCAACTGGTATGATATGGAGCCTGTGGATGTATAACTTAAAGGAGGTTTCCTAATGCCGGAGCTGCCAGAAGTTGAAACTATTCGCCGCTCCCTTTTGAGCAATGTAAATGCTGTTCTGGTTAAACTGGAGATTTTCCATCCCGGTGTCTTAAGAAGACAGGACTTTGAGCCGGCAGAATTATGTGGACAGCCTCTTAAAAAAATAGCTCGCCGGGGCAAGTACTTAGTTTTCAGTTTTGGAGAAAAGCACTTGCTCATCCATCTGGGCATGAGCGGGCGTTTCTACATGGTGGAAAAGGATCAGGAACTGACCGGCAAACATATTCATGCGGTAATGCACTTGGATAACGGGCGCCGGTTGGTTTACCAGGATGCCCGCCGTTTTGGAGGCTTGTGGTTCATCAAAGATATTCAAGATTTCTTTAGCTGCCTGGGCTGTGAACCACTGGAAGATGAATTTGACGCCAGCCATTTGGCCAGACTGGTGAAGGGCCGGAAAGTTGCTATAAAAACTCTGCTGCTAAACCAGAATCTGATCGCCGGCCTCGGCAACATTTATGCGGATGAAGCTTTGTTTGCTGCCGGCATTCTTCCCCAACGGCCGGCGGGAACACTGAGTGATGAGGAAATTGAGAGGTTA
>DLUN01000077.1 GCA_003444615.1 Syntrophomonas sp. | reverse complement strand
GCTGGCTACCAGACTGGGTATCTCTGTGCCTTTGCGAATAATATCGTGATTGATTACCGGAACTGTCCGATGAACACCCAAAATAGCGATGTCACTGCAGTGAACAGCACCGCACATGTTCAGACAGCAGGCCATAGCAATTCTCAGCTTGGCGGGCAAATCATCCCGTCCAAAGTATTCATACAAATCGTCCATTACCGCCTTAACGATCCCGGAAGCATCTGTGGCGGGAGTGTGACAATGAATCCATCCTTGAGTGTGGACAATGTTACTGAGGGACCGGCCGGTTCCGCCTACCGGAAGACCTTTGGCCTTCAATGCCTCTATGAGAGGCTCTACTTTAGAAGCATCACCAGTCAAAAACTCGATGTTATGGCGGCTGGTAAAACGCAGATAACCTTCACAATACTCATCTGCAAGTGCGCAGATATCGCGGATAAAATCAACACTTACCAATCGGGGAGATCCAACTCTGATAGTATATAGTTCAGTTCCTGAATGAGCCACATGTTTTAGAACTCCAGGTTTTATTTTCTCATGGTATTTCCACTGCCCGTAATTTTCCTTAATGACCGGGTGGAGATTTTCCTTATAGTCAGGGGGGCCTATATCGATTTTAGCCATCCATTTTCACCTCTTGTTTGTTTATGAATTTCTCTTTGAAGCGACATTCCAGCAAAGCTCATCTATTTCTCGAAGTCTTCCTTTTGCCAGAATACATAGGGATTAGCCCGGGGACGGAAGACCATTTGCGGTACAGGCGGCAGTCCCACTTCCCGCAGGAATGTTCCCATGCCCACACGGTAAATCAATTCACCTAGTCTTTCGCGGGTTTTTCCATTCTCGTCCCACCAATCCCAAATGCGACGGATTAAATCTTTAAACTCGGTGTAGGGAGGCTCCATTTTCATAAAGGGAACGATGACCCAGGACATGAAAGCTGATTTGACGATGGTAGATTTTCCTCCTAGAAGGATAGTGGCACCCTTTTCCTTGCCGGGCTGAATCGCTTTGGGCATTACATTGATACAATGCATACAACGGGAGCAATCTTCGGGAATAACCGTCAGTTCCTTGGTCTCGGCATCATATTCCAGAGCCCGGGTAAGGCATTTGTCACAGACCACCCGTTGAATATTCAACCCGCTTTCGGCATAGGCTTTGACCTCATCCTGGTCGATTATGATCGTATCGCGCCAGGTTCCAATTATTGAACAGTCGGCACGAGCTATGGCGGCTACGCAGTCATTGGCACAGCCTGACATCTTGATCTTAAATTTATAAGGCCACATAGGACGATGTATCTCATCCTGAAATTCTTTGGTCAGGTCATAGCACATATCCAGGGTATCGTAACAGGCAAATTCACAACGGCCTGGTCCTACACAACAGCTGGGAGTTCTTAAATCAGATCCTGAACCTCCCAGATCAAAGCCAGCCTCACTCAATGCGTCAAAGGTTGGCTGTAATTCATTGGTGGTGGTTCCCAGCAAAATTACATCCCCGGTAGAACCATGGAAATTAGTCAGGCCACTACCATGCTCTTCCCAAATATCACAAAGCTTGCGCAGGGTATCGGTACTGTAAAACCATCCACTGGGCTGGTTAACACGCAGGGTATGAAACTCTTTCAAATGAGGGAATTCTTCAGGCAAATCAGTATACCGGCCTATAACTCCCCCGCCATATCCTCTTACTCCAACAATGCCGCCATGCTTCCAATGACCTATGTTATCTTCATAGGAGCGTTCCAGCAGGCCTAATAAATCATCGGCGGCTGGATTTTTGGCCGCAGCTCTTTTCATTTCCGTAACAAAGCTTGGCCAGGGCCCCTTTTCCAGCTCATCTAATTGAGGTGTTTTCCTGTCTTCTGACATAATCGATCCTCCTCTTGGTCACTAGTTATGAAATCTATATCTCCATAATTGTGATTGCTCCACTTTCACAAACGGTTATACATGCTTCACATCCCATACATTCCGTTTCATCTCCGGATATGAAAGCCTTCTTTTCATCGTCATTGAAACTAAGTATGCGAGCAGGACAACTTTCTACGCATAAACCGCATCCATTGCATACATCCTCGTCAAGAGAAACTACAAACAATGTTCTGCACCTCCTTACATCAAAACTATACGCACGGCAACCGTGAATTTTCCTAGTATTTGTGGTTTTTCCCTACTTTAACTTAATCATTGAAAAGGGTGACTGTAAAATATTAAAAGCTAATCGTATTATCAGAAACTCTTATTACCACCAGGTAGACCTGCCGCCTTCTATATAAGCTGCTTGGTTCAGACCCTTGGAATGCAGGAAACATACCGCATCATAGCTACGGATTCCCAGGCCGCAATATACTGCCACCAACTGATCCTGAGGTATTTCCTGATAGCGATCCCGCAGTTCGCCAAAAGGGATCACCAGTACATTCTCTTCTTTGAGAGGGGTGGCACGAACTTCATCCGGTTCACGTATATCCAGAAAGCAAACTTTCCGACCTTCCTTCTTCATTTGTTCCAACTGGGTAGGAGATACCCCCTGAGCCTGGCCTATGCGCTTATTCTCCAGCATATTAGCCGCATGAATAGCCACGTCAATAGCTTCTGAATAGGGCGGAGCATATCCCAAATCCAGGTTGGCAATATCCTTTAATGAGGCACCGAACTTCATAGCTGTACCCAGTACATCCAGGCGTTTGACTCCATCCCCGCTTCCGCAGACCTGGGCCCCCAGAATCTTGCCAGCCCTCCGGTCGGCGATCAGCTTAATAGTCACCGTACCATGCAAGGGGTAATAGTGAGGCGCATCATGCCCGGACACGATACCAGCAATCACCTCGCAGCCTAATTCCCGTGCCTCCCGCTCCCCTAAACCGGTTTTGCCTATATTAAGATCAAAAGCCTGAAGAACGGTGGTCCCCATCACCGCGTTAAACTCGGTATTTAATCCGGCAATATTATCCGCCACTACCCTGCCCTGTTTGTTGGCAGTGGAAGCCAGAGGAACATATACTTCCCGCTGACTAATGGTGTTTACTTGAGCGGCGCAATCACCAGCAGCAAAAATACTGGGATCACTGGTGCGCAGGTGCGCATCCACTTTTATAGCCCCACTGCTGCTGATCTCAAGTCCGGCCTCTTTAGCCAAATCAACGCGAGGACGCACCCCGGTTGCCACTACTACCGCATCGGTACTAAATTCCCCCGCGGTGGTTGTAACGCTCCTGACACGGCCTTCTTCATCGGCATTCAAGGTTTTCACTTGACAAGACAGCTGCAGATCCACTTTATGCTGCTGCATTTGGCGAGTCACCAGCCGGGCAATATCGGCATCCAATAATTTGGGCAGTACCTGCTGTCCAGCCTCGCACACCGTTACCTGCAAACGATGTCCGGCTAAAGCGTCCGCCATTTCCATGCCGATCACGCCCGCTCCTATAACAGTGACATGCTGTGCGTTGCGGCTTTGCAGGTAGGATTGCAGCTGTAGGGCATCATTAGGCTGATGCATAAAGAAAACGCCGGGCAGTTCAATTCCCTCAATGGGCGGGCTTACCACTTCCGCTCCAGTTGTTAGAACCAGGTAATCATAGTCCAGTTCATACTGCTGTTGGCTCTTTAGATTAAGAGCCCGTACTTTTTTGTTGGCCCTGTCAATGGCGACCGCTCGGGTGCCTGTCAATACCCGAACATCCTTGCGGGTAAGGAAGAAATCGCTGTCCCGGGCAACTCCGTAGGAGGTAGCATAAAGACTGTCGAATTGCGGCACCAGCTTAGCCATGTAAAACGGCATTCCACAAGCCCCAAAGGAAATGTACTCCCCCTGCTCGATAATGGTTATTTGTGCATCAGGCGCCAACCGGCGCAGCCGAGCCGCTGTTTTCGGGCCAGCCGCCATTCCCCCGAT
>DLUN01000237.1:3593-9164 GCA_003444615.1 Syntrophomonas sp. | reverse complement strand
AGATGTGTATAAGAGACAGGTGCAGGTGCTCACGGGACCAGCTCTTACGGCTGGGGTAAAGCAAAAACACCAGACTCATGGCACACAAAAAAAGCAGATCTCCTGCTCAAAATACATAATGGCCTGTGACAAATATTGGTTTTATGAAAATCATTCCAGGGTTATAGCGAAGGAGGCTAGAAGGAATCGAATAAGTTGTTGCCCGGCTTCTTCAAAAGTGAGGTTATTATCCAGTATAAAGGTGGGGTTGATTACCGCCTGAATGGAAGCAGTGACCGCTGCCGAAATTATACGCGGATCCAGGTTGGCTGCCAGTGAGTCTTCATTGTTTTTGATAAAGTATTCCACCAAGGTTTTTATTTTTTCCATACGAAAACGGTCTATCCGTTCCCACAAATGAGGATAGACCTGGCGTAGATCCTCCAGGCTGTGGGTAGCAATAGCAAACCTGCCTCGGGTTATCAACTCTGACAGCATGGTGCGAACGATTTGCTGAGGGGCTACTTGTGCAGCCATTAATTCTTCTACTTTGGATCCTATATCCGCCAGGAAACCATCAACAACAGCAGTAATGAGTTCTTCCTTACTGGAGTAGTAGCGATACAAGGTGCGTTTGCTGATATGAGCTTTCGAAGATAATTCATCCATAGTCCAGCCCCTATAACCTCTCTCAGCAATCAACTGGCGGGCCGAGGTTAAAATACGCTGATTTATATCCATCTTTCCTCCCCCTTACGATACTATTTTCTTCTTAAACCGCAGGGTGCTGATGCCCAGAAATACTAAGGAGAAAACCAATAGAGCGATAACCTGCCCATACAGGTATTGAAAACCAATACCTTTTAGGACGATTCCCCGGATTATATCGAGATAATAGGTCAGCGGAATAAGGTCGCTGAAATAATAAATGATCTTAGGCATGGCATCCCGGGGAAACATAAACCCAGACAACAGTATGCTGGGCAGCATAACAAAAAAGGCCATCTGGAATGCTTGCATTTGATTCTGGGCTAGGTTGGAAATCATCAACCCCAGACCTAAAGATGCGGTTATGAAAAATAGAGTCAGCAAATAGAGCTGCAACAGACTGCCCCGGATGGGTACCTGAAAAAATATGGCTCCTACCAGCAGGGCTACGGTAATTTGCAGGTAGCCCAGGACGATATAGGGTACTATTTTTCCAATCATCAACTCGAAAGGCTTAATAGGAGTAACTATAAGCTGTTCTAAAGTGCCCCGTTCCCGCTCCCGTACTATGGCTATAGCGGTAAGTATAACCATAGTCATGGTCACGATTATACCCAGGATGGCTGGAACCATATAGTAAGCGGTGATACCGTCGGGGTTGTACCAGGGGCGAACCCGGATGTCATAGGGGATGGCAGCCGACGGCATTTTTTCAAACAATACCTGCTGTGATTTCAGTAAGCCAATGGAGTTGGCGATAGCTACAGCCTGATTGGATACCATACTGTCACTGGCATCTACAATGACCTGCACCTGGGCCGAATCACCCCGTTTTAAGGCGGTAGCAAAGTCAGGCGGGTAGATAATTCCAGCCTGGGCCCTACCGCTGTCAATCATACGGTTTACTTCTTCATAACTGCCCACAGAAGCTACTATGTCAAAATAATTGGAGGCGGAGAAAGCTTCCGTTAAATCCCGGCTTTCCGCGGAAAGGGACTGGTCAAAAACTACAGTAGGGATGTGTTTTACTTCGGTTTGAATGGCATAGCCAAACAACAGCAACTGTACCAAGGGTATCAGGAAAATAATACCCAGGGTCATGCGGTCACGGCGCATCTGGATAAATTCTTTGCGTATAACAGCGGCAATGCGATTCATGCGGGTACCTCGCTTTCCTGGCGCTTGGCCAGAGCAATAAACACATCATCCAAAGTAGGAACAATCAATTGGGGCTGCACACCAGTATAAGCGGCCAGCTGCTGGGTGCTCGCCTGGTCTTTAACCAGAACATGCAGGCTGGACCCGTGGATACTGCAATTCTTCACAAAGGGCAAATCCAGCAGATCGTCTATGATACCTAAGGGATCAGGCACGATTAACTCCAGCAATATTCCTTCCAAACTGGTTTGCTTGAGTTCATCAGGAGAGGCTAAGGCTAGCAGTTTTCCCCTGGAAAAAAAGGCAATCTGCTGGCAGCGCTCCGCTTCCTCCATAAAATGGGTAGTAACAATCACAGTAGTACCCTGGGAGGCCAGGTCCTGGATAATATTAAAAAAAGCCCGGCGACTGGCGGGGCTGACCCCGCTGGTGGGTTCATCCAGGAAAACCAGTTTGGGGTGAGATATCAGGGCACAACCCAAAGCCAGGCGCTGTTTGAATCCCAGACTAAGGGTACCAACCAGTTGATCTTGGCGCTCTTTCAGCTGAGCCAGTTCTATCATTTCTTTAATTCGCTGGTGCTTGGTTGAACCCGATAAATTATACAGACCAGCATAAAAGTTCAGATTCTCCCATACGGTGAGATCATCGTACAGGCTGAATTTTTGCGACATATAGCCGATGTGCTGCTTTATGAGTTCGCTCTGGGTGGCGATATCAAATCCCAGCACCTTTCCAGAGCCGGAAGTTGGCTCCAGGATGCCGCACAACATACGCATGGCCGTGGTTTTACCGGCACCATTG
Source organism: Syntrophomonas sp. (assembly GCA_003444615.1). GTDB lineage: Bacteria > Bacillota > Syntrophomonadia > Syntrophomonadales > Syntrophomonadaceae > DTU018. The sequence goes on along the minus strand of DLUN01000237.1, from coordinate 6,515 downwards.
GGACCCAAAAACCCACATACTATTCCGGTAGGAATAGCGAGATTGATACGGTCCACAGCAGTAAAATTTCCAAAGCGACGGGTAAGGTCCTGGGTTATCACGGCATATGGCAAATCAATCACCCTTCCCGGTCATAATTACAAAAAGGTCTTCCATGGCCGGTGGAACCGACTCGATTATGAAATCAAGTCCTTGGGCAGTTAGGTAGGACTGTATCACCTGCTGCCCACGAGGACCATCGGCGACTACCAGCCGGTATTTATAGCCGAAAAAAGAAGCGTCTTCAACTTCTTCCAAATCATCAAATAGCCTGGGATCCTGGCAGGGAGTACGCACCTCCAGAACACGCTGGCTAAAAGGTGCCTTCAAATTATGCGGAGTGTCACAGGCCAGGATACGTCCCTGATTAATGAAAGCCACCCGGGTACACAACTCAGCCTCGTCCATGTAAGGGGTAGAAACCATAATGGTCATGCCCTGGTGATTTAGTTGATAGAGAATGCGCCAGAAATCCTGACGCGATTGGGGATCAACTCCGTAGGTGGGTTCATCCAAAACCAACAGAGGCGGCCGGGTGATTAAAGCACAGATCAGAGCCAGCTTCTGCTTCATGCCTCCTGATAGGCTACCGGCTAAGCGATTAGTGAAATCTGATAAACCGGTAATCTCCAATACCTGCTCGGCGCGTCTGCTTATAACCTGCTTGGGTAAGCTATAAAGCGAACCGAAGAACTCTATGTTTTCTTGGACAGTCAAATCTGTATATAAGCTGAAACGCTGGGGCATATAGCCCAGATTTTGCCGGTCAATCTTTTCAGGAGCCTGGTTCATCAGGATTACTTCTCCCTGGTCAGGATCCAAAAGGCCGCCTATGATACGCATCAGGGTGGTTTTACCGGCACCATCTGGTCCAATCAACCCAAAAATATCCTGCTGGCCAACTTGCAGGCTGACTTGGTCTAAGGCTTTTAGGGAGGTAAAGGTTTTGGAAATATTTTCAACCTTAATCATGACTTACTCCTGGATAAAAATAACATCTGCCGGCATGCCTGGCTTGAGAAGGTTATCCGGCTCATCGAGAGAAATTTTGACAGCGTATACTACATTAGCTCGCTCTTTTTCCGTCTGAATGGTTTTAGGGGTAAACTCTCCCTGGGTAGCGATATGGGAAACGGTCCCGGTGTAGGTTTGGGTACTGCCGCTGACGGTGATAGCGGCTTTTTGCCCTAAAAATACCTGGGGTAAATCCACCGTAGGCACATAAACCTTAATCCATAAAGATTGGAGATCGGCTACCGTTACAACTGGTGATCCAACGGCTACAAATTCTCCCGTTTCATAATTGCGGCTTACTACTGTTCCGTCCAGAGGAGATACTAATTGCAGATCTTCCAGCATGGCCTGACTGGCTTGCCATACCGCCCGGCTGCGTTCAACCTCAGCTCGAGCGGCGTCAATTGCCGCCGGACGACTACCAGCCTTGAGCAGGTTAAGCTGGGCCTCAGCTGCTTTGAGTTCGGTTTCGATTTTCTGCAGGCCTAGCTGGGCCTTTTCCAGTTCTTCCTGGGAGAGAGCACCGGCCTGGAAAAGAGATTCGGCCCGGGTTAGGTCCTTTTGGGCTTGCAGCCGGGCAGCACCTTTAAAGGCTACCTGAGCCTCGGCGGCTTCAATCTCCTGCTGCCGGGCACCGTCCAGCAAATCATTCAGCCTAGCCTCCGCTGCCATTACGCCCAGAGCATCCCGCTCAGCCTGAGCTACCAGATCACTGCGGGAAAGCTGGACCAGCAATTGCCCTTCACTAACTTGTTCACCTTCCTGCATCAATATGGCCTCAATAGTGCCGCTTAAGCTGGCGGTAATATCTACGGTGGTAGCTTCAATAGTGCCGGTGGCTTTAATGGCATCTGGTTGGGCTAGCAGGTAATAAGTGTAACCCCAGTATCCAAGCGCGGCGACAACAAGTGCTGCTATAACTGCCAGGACCCTTTTTCTCATGACCAACTCTCCTCCCCTATGTAAACTCATGACACAAAATAAGTTTACTCAGTATACCTAAATAATAAGACCTGCCATCTGGTTTTGACAAGTCTTAATTCCCCGAAATAAAAGATAGGGTATAATGGAGCAGAAGGCTGACACAGATGGAGGAAAAGTTTTGCAGGTACATATTTTAGCCAGTGGCAGCACTGGCAATGCAGTTTTTCTACAGTTTGGATCTACCAAGGTGTTGGTGGATGTTGGGATCAGCGCCCGCCGCATAGAGCGGGGACTAGGCGAGTTAGGAGTTGGAGCATCTGAGCTGGATGGCATTCTCATCACTCATGAACACAATGATCACATCAAAGGGTTAGATGTATTGGTAAGACGGTATGAAATACCTGTCTATGCCCGGCCGGGAACCTGGGAACAGATACCGTGTCGCCCTCGCCTGCCTGTACAGTGTTGCCAATCCTTCCAGGATGGTTTTGAGCTTAAAGGGGTCTGGGTAGAACCCTTCTCCATTTCCCATGATGCCGTGGACCCGGTGGGATTTGCATTTTGTTATGATAAAAAGCGCTGTGTCTTGGCCACTGACCTGGGAGTGGTTACTCCTCAGGTGGAAGCTGCCATGCATAATGCCCAGGTATTGATTTTAGAGTCTAACCATGATTTAGATATGCTCCATCGCGGACCTTATCCACCTTACTTAAAACGACGCATTCGCAGCCCTAAGGGTCATCTGTCCAATCACGATGCTGGCAAAGTATTGAGCCGGTTAAAGCGAAATGAACCAATGCATGTGTTTCTAGCCCATTTAAGCCAGCAGAACAATAACCCTAGTCTGGCCCGGCAAACGGTTACCTATTTCCTTTCCCGGACCGGTTGCCAAGTTGGTGAAGAAGTGGTGCTCCATCCAACCTTTCCAGATGGTACTTCCAGTTT
>DLUN01000237.1:730-3335 GCA_003444615.1 Syntrophomonas sp. | reverse complement strand
TAGCGGGTTTAGCGGGCTGACTCAAAGCGTTTTTCAACAATCTCCCAGTTCACTATGTTCCACCAAGCTTTTATCCATTCAGCCCGGCGGTTTTGGTATTTAAGATAATAGGCATGCTCCCAAACATCCAGAATCAGCAGGGGAACAATACCCCAAACCGTCAGATCCTGGTGTTTTTCAACCTGGGTGATCAACAATTGACCTAGCTGGGGCTGCCAGCCCAGAACTGCCCAGCCAGACCCTTCCACTGCCCCGGCAGCGGCGCTGAACTGTTTTTGGAAGGCATCAAAACTGCTGAAATCCTTTTCTATCTGCTCTAGCAAGGCACCGGAAGGAGTGCCAGAACTCTTTGGAGTCATATTCTCCCAGAATAATGTGTGCAGAACATGCCCTGAACCCTGAAAAGCCAACTCTTTTTCCCAATGCTTAATAAGAGCGTAATCCCCTTTGTCACGGGCTTCAGCCAGTTTGGCCAAAGCATTGTTGAGGCCATCCACATAGGCTTTATGGTGCATATCATGGTGGATACGGACCGTCTGTTCGTCATAGTAAGGTTCTAATGCATCATAAGCGTAAGGTAATTCGGGAAGGGTATACTTCATAACGCTCACCTCAATTCTCAAAATAGTACTATCATTGTAACCGTTTAGGAGTAAATTTCCAAAGGATTTATGACTCCAGGTCCTAGCTTTTTGTAAACCAATTAAATAGTTTGCACAGGTGGGTACTCTACCCCCTGGGTATCAACCGTAACCTCCAGCATACGCTGATCCTGGAGAGGGCGGTCCTGAAAATTAGTGGGGACAGCTACAATGGCATCCACCGTGTCCATCCCTTCAATTACCTGACCGAAAGCTGCATAATCACCATCCAAATGTGGAGCGGCTTCTACCATGATGAAAAACTGTGAGCCGGCTGAATCAGGAACGGCAGTTCGGGCCATGGATAAAACTCCCCGGCGGTGTTTAAGAGGATTATCAAAACCGTTGCTGGTGAATTCGCCTTTAATGCGGTAGCCGGGACCACCGGTCCCGTTTCCTTCAGGGCAGCCACCTTGAATCATAAACCCAGGAATAACCCGGTGAAAGGTTAATCCATTGTAATAGCCCTTTTGAATTAGGGAGATAAAATTGTTTACGGTATTGGGAGCTGCCTCAGGATACAATTCGGCCTTAATCACGGCGCCATTTTCCATGGTAATAGTGACCAAAGGGTTGGAACTCATAATAACTACTCCTCCATTGGTTTTTGCTGCCTATTATACCATAGCCCACTGGTATTCATGCATCAGATAACCTCAGCCAGATCATTGAGTTTATTGGCTATGGCCAAAAGTTCTTCGACACTAGCCGATATTTCCTGGCTGGCAGCGGCTTGTTCTTCGGAGGCCTGCACGGTCGTACGGGAACTCTCGCTGGCAATGCGGATTTTCTCTTCGATTATCCTGGTAAAATTACCAATACCTTGAGCAGTTTGTTTGGAGGATTCGGAAAGTTTGCGAATCTCCTCAGCAACAACGCCAAAACCTTTACCGGCATCCCCCGCGCGGGCTGCCTCAATAGCGGCATTTAACCCCAGCATTTTAGTCTGATCAGCTATGCTTTTAATGCTTTCTAAAATCGAAAAGATCTCCCGGGCGGAGTGTTGAATTTCTTCGATATGCTGATTCAACTGCTGCTCACTGGTATTAATACTAGCTGCACTGGAAGCGGTTTGCTGGATAGCAGCAGAGATTTCCGTTAAACCACTCATAAACGATGCAGCCATTTCTTTCATAGCCTGGGCATTATGACGGGTGATCACCATGCCGAGAGTGCCGATGGGTTCATCGGTATCGTCATCAAAAATAGGAAAGCAGGCAACGCGCAGTGGTTGTCCGTAGACCTCAGCACCCAATTCCACTGCCATTGGTTGCCGGGAATCCATCACATAATCAGCTGCTCCGCCCCTGGCGAACGCCTGTCCAGGTTGAACGAAAGAAACTAGGTCCAAAGGATCGATTTTCATTATGAATTTTTCCCGATCAGTAGCATAAAAACCTACCGTACGATCCGTAAACAGTGCCGCCATCCTGGGAAGCATAGTAAGAAGACTGTTGTATAATTTGCTGTTTAACACTGTGCCGGTACTGTCCACTTTAATCTGGTCATTGATGGTAGCTTTACTCATGTACCCCAATCCCCCCAAATTGTTATAATAATGTCCTTTTTAGATATATTCTGAAAAAATGTTACAAAATCCTCTTATGGGGAATAGAGCACATGCCGGGCTATTCATGGGAAATTATAATAAGCTGTTCCTGAGTACAGAGCAGCTCAAACTTGGCTGTACAGAAGCGGTAAACCAGTTGTCTCCACTGAGAATAAATAACACAATCGCCGTGAGAAAAGAAAGAAATATGATAATGATGAGTCCGATGATGATATTTTTCATGGTTTTTTCACTGGGCATAGGTTTCCTCCTTTCGGGTCAGGCGCAGGTGAAAGTGCAAATATCTAAGGGTGCCACGATAAAGGATACGCCACAGGTAATAATCGCCAATTAAAAACAACATTCCCAGGGCGGTAAAACCCACGGACATAAATAGAGTGGCTGCAGCAGTGAG
>DLUN01000237.1:0-423 GCA_003444615.1 Syntrophomonas sp. | reverse complement strand
TGTTCCAGACCCCTGTGGAATAACTCTTGGTAGTGAGCAATTATCTTTTCGGTATCTTTGTGGGATGTTTTTTCCAGTTCCCTGCTCAGGTGATTCAGAAAATCTTGCTTTTTCACTAAGCATCCCTCCCCCCAGAGTAAGCCTTGTAATAAGTGAATTCAGGAACCATTAAGTTTCTGTTGGCGGACAACAGGCAGTGAATGTTATTAATTTCCCTTGTTCTAATTAATGTATCACCAGCTAGGGTGTCAGGCAAGGCTGTCCTAAAGAAAGCAGACTATAAGGCGGGATTTCATGGTGATGAGATTATCCATTGGCACTGAAACGGTAATTAGGGAAAGGAAGATATTCCTGCTGGTCAGGAAAATATGGATAAAGACGCTTATAATAACCTGGATTTCGGGAAATCTGGCGCAATAAGGC
>DLUN01000149.1:3432-3869 GCA_003444615.1 Syntrophomonas sp. | reverse complement strand
CCTCAAAGGCAAAATCGCCCTCTGCATAAGGTTCAAATTTGATCCAAACATGGCCGTACTGACCATGTCCACCGGTTTGTTTCTTGTGTTTGCCTTCGACTTCCACCGTTGCACGAATGGTTTCTCGATATGGTATGCGCATGTCGCGGGTGATTACATCAACTCCGTACTTACGGGTTAACTTTTCAATAATGTTGTCAACATGGGTATCACCCATAGCTGTTAAAATTGTCTGCTTGGTTTCAGCATTCTTCTCCAGGCTAATGGTAGGATCTTCCTCCAAAATTCTCTGGGTAGCCCCGCTGAGTTTGTCTTCATCGCCTTTACTCTTCGGTTCGATAGCTATGCTGAGAGTTGGCTTGGGAAAATCAATAGGATCCAATATGGCCGGATTAGCTTTGGTACATAAAGTATCACCGGTTCCAGTTACGGATAAT